>NZ_JBDSQY010000322.1:0-1782 GCF_039929585.1 Capsulimonas sp. | reverse complement strand
TTCGTCCTTGGGGGAAGATGAGTTCGACGAAAGCCGTCTGCGCTGCTTGGCCGTGGGCGGGCTGATCGAACGGGATCGCCTGGAAGAAGCCTTGGAAGTCGCCGCGACGATCCGCGATCCATTCTGGAATGGAAACGCGGGGTACCGGATCGTGGAGGGACTGGCGTTTGCGGGACGGAACGCCGAGGCGATGGATCTTGCCGAGAGTTACGTGGAGGACAGCAAACCGATCGCGCTGGCGGCGGCCGCCGCCGGGTTCGCGCGCAGCGGCCGTTTCGATGACGCCGGTGAAGTCGGGGCGCGGATCGATCACATTTACTGGTTCGAACAAGCCATGGCCGACACAGCCGCCGCGCTTTTCGCAGCGGGAGACGAGAGCGAAGCGTTAGAAATGGCGCGTTCTCTGACCGACAGCCATTTGAAGAGCGTCACGGAGGCAAAGATCGCCGAGATCGCGTTTCAGGCTGGGCATGAAGACCTCGGGATCTCGATTGCCTTGTCCGTGGAAGACGACTGCACGAGGGTCGAACTTTTCGTAAAACTGTCGTCATTCAAGGAAGACGAACTCAGCATGGACTTGCTGCTAAGCGCCTATCAGGAAGCGCGCGACTCCACGGAACTCATGGTGTATAACTCCTCGGCGCAGTTGATCGCCAAAGGCTTTGCGAAGCGCGGAGAATGGGAGCATGCGTGGTCGGTGGTGAACACAATCGATCACAATTACGCGCAGTCCCTCGCGGCGGCGGAATTGATCACCCTGGATCCATCCTTCCTCCTCAGTGACACACAGGAGGTGTGGGAGAATATCCTGGCTCGGTTCTGCGGCAGGCGGCGCACCGATATGATCCTCGCGACACCTGTCCTGGCGGCTATTCTCGCCAAGTCCACCGGTCCACATGCGGGCCTGGCGCTCTTCGAAGTGCTTCGCGAGGTTCGAACGGAATGGCCCTGACGCTGCTCCTCCACATGAAATATAACTTTGAGTTCCGCCGCCATAAAAATACTTTTTAGCTAGCGTTCATTTTGATGGTACAATGTCCTCATGAATGAAGGCCTTCCGTGCATCCGATGCGGCGAAGAGACGGTTTACGCCGGCGACCAGTATTGCTCTCTTTGCACCACAGACAATAATTCACTGAGGATTCCGAAGGCTCCCAACGCCAGACAGTCCGTTCCGCTGCTGCAGTGGTGCTTGATCATGATCAAGCAAGTTTTCGTCCATTAATCGTCCACATCTGCATTTTTTATCGACCCCGCCGCTCCTCATTTTCCGAGGGCGGCTTTTTTATGGCTGGGAGACGCGCCGGAGGATGTCCGCGAGGTACACTTTCCCTGACCGCCATCGCGGCGGGAAGGCGTCGAAATGAAGATTTTTAGTAACAAGCGAGCCTTGACGACGCTGGTCGCGCTGCTGGCTCTGGCGCTGCTCGGGGCGTCAACGCTGATCGCGCCGCAGGATGTGCGTATCGTACAGTCGGGATGCGCATGCGGCCGCACGCTGCGCTGGCTGGAGCCGCTGCGCGGCGATAATAGCACGCAGTATCGTCTGGACGTCGTGTCCGTCGGCGATCCCAAGCACGCTCACGAATACGATCCGCCGCAGACCATCGGGATCACGCGCATGTCTCTGTGGAGCCTCTGGCGTTTGAAGCGCACGCACGAAAAGATCGCCCCCTTCTAAGCCTTGTTCTCAATCTGGAAAGCCGACTATGACCTTCGAAACCCCGGAGACGCCGGAAACCCCGCCGCCGACGCCGCCGAAAAAGAAGCCCGCCTCGCGGC
>NZ_JBDSQY010000321.1:0-36982 GCF_039929585.1 Capsulimonas sp. | reverse complement strand
TTAACAGCACATCCCCAGGCACGAGACGCGGCGCGGCGGCGGATTCGCTCAGTGAGCCCATCAGAGGCCGCAAATTGACGGTGCGAATATCGCCGGCGTGCATTACCTGAGCCTGCGCCAGAGCGGCGTCGTCGGTGGGACCGCCCGCCTGCGCTAAAAGGCTGACGATGGTGCCGCCGCCTGCGGGAACCGAGTATGTGCCGGGATGCAGCACATGGCCGCTCACCTGCACCTGCGCGATGGATGGATCGCGCTGCTGTACCAGCAGCACATCACCCGGCTCAAGCGGCAGGTTCAGCGAGTCGTCCCCACCCTGCATCAATTTTGGAACGTCGATGGGCGTGCTGGTCTTGCCGTTGTCCCGAATTAACGTCGCCTGGGTCAACGAATTATCCTGAGCGGCGCCGCCACACGCGGCGAAAGCTTCCAGAAGGCGCCAGCCCGGTTTGAAATTATAAAGCCCGGGCGTCTTCACGGCTCCCAGGACACTCACTTGCTGCGGCGCGCTGCTGCGGACCACAATCGTCACGGACGGCTGGTTCAACTGGTCGCTGAGACGCTTCGTGACCGCTGCGGTCAGCTGGGATACGGTTAGTCCTTCCGCGACGACATGTCCGGCGATTGGAAAATTAAAGCTTCCATCGGGAAGAATCGTCACGGACGACTTGAGATCTTCATGCCCCATCACGGAGATGTCGAGAGTATCGCCAACGGTAAGTTTGTACAGCGGAGACAGCGGCGCTATTGCGGCGTTTCCACCCACGCGTTGATTGATAGCGGCGAACGACGAAGCCGTTCCGACAAACGCGAGCGGAACAATCAAAGCCGCCGCGAAAACTGAAGACTTGCTCATTTTCATTTTTTCGTACCTTCGGTTTCGATCTGGCGCGTCGAGTGGCCGTTGCGGCCCGGCAGTGCTTCCGTGGAAGTCGCAGCCGTATACTGGTAGTAAGCGGGCGTGTCCTTCACGTTCATCTTGTTGAACGCGACGCCAATCACATTGGCCCGCGCCCGGCGCAGCAGGGTCTGGGCCTGCTTGGCGGCGGTTTTGCGCGTCTCGCCGTTCGCCACGACAAGTACGACGCCGTCGGCCTGCGACGCCACGATCTGCGCGTCGGCCACCGCCAGCACCGGAGCGCTGTCGAAGATAATGATGTCACAGCGCGAAGAAAGCTGCTCCACCATACTGCGGAACTTCTGTGAGTTCAGCAGCTCGGAAGGGTTGGGCGGAATAGTGCCGGCGGCCAAAACGGAGAGGTTCGGGAAGTTGGGGCTGACTTGCAGCGCTTCCTGAAGCGTCGCATCGCCGACCAGGATTTCCGTTACGCCCGGTGTCTGCGACAGGTCGAGATGCTTGTGCACCGACGGGCGTCGCAGGTCAGTGTCGATCAGAACAACTCGCTTACCGTCGGCCGCCATGGCGTAGGCCAGATTGGTGGCGGTCGTCGTCTTGCCCTCTCCCGGGCTTGATGACGTCACTTGCAGTGACCGGAACGGCGTATCGATTGCGGCGAAGTGAATATTGGTGCGCAGCGTCTTGTAGGCTTCCAGCTCCGGATGAGGGCCGCCCATGTTGGACAGCAGAAGCGCATCGTCTCGCGACAGCTGCGGCACGCGTCCCAGCGACGGCAGTCCCAGAAGGCGCTCGGCGTCTTCCGTGGAGTTCAGCCGGTCATCCAGATACTCCTGAAGAAGCGCCATCAAGATACCGATCACGCCGCCCATAATGATGGCGAACAGGAAGTTCAGCGCTTTCTTCGGCCGTACGGGCTGGGAAGGGATGACAGCGGGCTCGATCACATGCGCCGAGACGTGCCGGGCCTGCTCGCGCAGGTTCAGGTTTTGCAGCGTCGTGGAGTACATTTGATAAGCAGACAGCGCCGCATCATGTTCGTTTTGGATTTGCTCGGCGGGCGCTTCGTACGTGGGGAACGTCGCAAGCTCGTTCTTCGCCTGGGTCAGCAGGCTTTTGGATTCCAGAACGCTGGCTTCCAGATTCGCCACATCTCCTTCGCTGGAGGCGAGTTTGGTGCGAAGACTTTCGCGCACGGTGTTCGGATTACTCGTCATCGTGGTCGAGACGGCTGGCAGTCCGGCAAGCCGCGTATGAAGCGTGGAGATCTCGGCGTCGATCGCCTTGACCTGCGGAGCCTTCGCGGTATATCCGCCGGGGAGCATCATCTGACTGCGCTGCAGATCAAGCTGTGTGATGCGGGACTTCAGCGTCGCGATCTCAGCGTTGGTCTGTCGAATCTGCACGTCGAGGGTCGCCGGCTCGGCGGCCACCAGGGTGCGCAAACCGCTCACTAGCGCCCGCGCTCCCGCCAGCGACGCCTGCGCCGACTGATACTGCTGCGTCAGTGTCGCCACACGCGCGCTGGCGTCGTCTCGGCTGGATTTGATATCGACAAAGCCGCCTTTGCGCTTGAGTTCGCGATTTCGGGTATTGGCGCTGTTCAATCGCGCCTGCGCAGATGCGATCTGCTTCTGGGCGAACGCCTGCGCCTTATGAATCTCCTGCAGATCCGTTTTCGCCTTGTTGGCGAGATAAAGCTGAATAAGTAAGTTCGGAGCCCTGGCGGCGTCCTTTTTATCCGTAGACTCACCGGTGATGCCGATAACGTTCGTGCCCTTCACCGAGGCGACCGTGACCTTCGCATTGTGAGTGTGCTGGCCTACCTGGCTCAAGAGCGGGTTGGCTTGCAGTTCTTCAACCTTCGTGTCCACTGTTTGATCGGAGCCGATGTTGAAATAGTTTGCGATGTTACTGTCATCTGTTTGCGTCGTCAGCGTGGGACCATCAACGAGAAGTTTCGCGGTCGCTTGATAGACGCTTCGGGTCGCCAGTGTCACGAGGATCCCGAATGCGCTAATGACAAGCCATGTCGTGATGATCGTGGAGCGGCGGCGACGCAGGATCGAGATGTAGTCCTGGGGGGACATCGCGGGCTGGGTTTCTTCACTCTCGATCAGCAGTGGTTCACTCTGCATGTTAGTACAACAACTTTCTCAGGGGGGTGCATAAACTTGCGGACGGTCGTCTGACCGCCACGCTCACCGTTTTGCTGTGAGCGCAACGGATAAATGACCGTTTCGGTTCCTGAGAACCGAAACGGTCCGTTTCAGCGCTTAAGCCGCGCCAAGCAGAGGCAATTACGGCTTCTTCGGGTGGGCGAAGGCTACGTAAGCCACGGCGCCGACGGCGCCGATGATCAGAGCATTGGTGCCCGCGTTGTCGTCGTCGCCGTAGTTATCGGCAACGGCGGTTCCGATGGTCGGAACGGCTTGCGAAAGCAGCGCCACGCACACGAGGCCCGCGACGATGCGCTTCGCTGAGCGCTGGAAGAAATTTGTTGTCATGTTGTCCCCTTTCACTTTTTTGGCGATTACTGTAGGAGCCCGCCAATTTCCCGCCGATAAAACCGTCGAGAAATTGGCGAACAGCACCGGATCGCCACCCCGGCGATTTCTGGGACCAATCTTCCGATTAGGAAGATCGAATATTAAGGAGTCGGCATCTTCGGATGGTTCTTCTGATATGCCGCATGGCTAATCAGATATGCGGCGGCGCCAACAGCCCCGATCACAAGGACGGTCGTACCCGTGTTGTCGTCGCTGCTGTCATACTGGTCGGCAGCTGCGGAGCCGATGGTAGGAACGGCCTGCGACAGCAAAGCGACGCATACCATACCTGCGGCGACACGCTTGAAGCTGCGTCGAACGATTTCGTTGGTCATCATGAGTTTCCACCTCCTTTCGTCGATCGTGTGCCCTTCACGACGCTGATGCGACGCAAACTTCTAGGCCGAATATCATGGCCACACCGAAACTTATGCAATCGATCGCCGCTCTTTTCCGTCACGCCAGCGTGCGGGAAGACCGATAGCCAGCATCCCAATTCCCATCAGGACCCATTGCATCAGGCTGACCGAAGCAAAAACATAGGAGGGGCTTGCGGCGGCGTCCACGACCTGTCCAGCCATACCCGCGACCGCGCCCAGCAGAGCGGTCTTGCGCAGCCCAGGCTGCATCCGCCCCATCTCCCGAATTCCAGCGATGAAAAAACCGATGACTGCCGCCGCATAACATCCAAATCCCAGCAGGCCGATCTCCGCAATCATCTGAAGATAATAGCTATGAGCGTTATTCCGAAGGTCCGCCACATGAGTGAAGATATATTCCTTCGGCTGTCCCGTCGTACCGTAGCGTGTGGAGGCAAGAGGATACTGCCCGATCCCATGTCCAAAAACAGGCTTGTCCGCAATCATTTTCAGAGCGTCTCGCCACATCTGCCGGCGTATGCCCACGGAGTGATCTGCGGAGAGACCTTGCAGCGACGCCGCACGGGTCCGCAGGTCGTCGCCGGACCGAGATGATGTTACAAAATAAGCGCCACAAACAATTAATAGCAAAATAGGCGCCACAATCAAATATTTTTGCCGCGCTAATTGTTTTTTATCTAAATAATAGCGTATGCTGAGCGCCGCGAACACCGCCAAAGCGACCACTTCCGAAATCCAAGCCGAACGGCAACGCGCCACTAGCAGACACGCGGCAATCGCTAGGGACGCCACAAGAGCCGTCGTGCTGAGTCTGCTGTCCTCTTTGTAGAACAATCCGATCGCGACCGCCATCGGCAGACACAGCATTAAAAACGAACCCAGCTGCTCGTGCGTCCCGAACGAACCGGTCACACCATCCGCCTCATTGTAATTGCCGGTCCCCATCGTCGTCAGACCGATCACGGATACTGCGGTTCCTACGAATAGGATACCCCATAACATGACAGGAAGCTTACGCTGAGCGCTTGTCATTACAGCGGCGTACGCTAGCGCGCAAAATCCATAGCGCAGCGCTTCCGCCATAGCAAAATTCTTGTATGCCGCCGTGAAGTAGGAAAAAAGACAAACGGAGACGAGAAGAGTGATCGGCAGGTTTGGTCCTGCGGTCAACGCTTTCCCGATTTTACGGACATCTCCAAAATCCGCCTGCATAATTGCCGCAGCCAAAAGAAGAGAGCCGAGAATATCGAACACAAGAACCTTGCCGATCCCCGTCAGCAGCGGATGCCCGGTCAGCACCGGAACGAGGATCAGCATCGCCAGCACGAGATAAATCATACTGTACGACTGTACGGCAGCCGGCTGCGGAGAGGTCTCAGACCGCCCGCCGTGCAGCAAGGGAATCCGGCTTTCTTTCAAATTCATAATTCGAGGCCTGCTCCGTAGCCTCCTACAACCTTGCTTCCGCTTCTTTACGCAGCCAGGGCGATGTTTCGAAACTCAGCTCCGACGATTCGGAGGAGCCTTTGAGGCGGCTGAAATGCTTGAGTGAATCACGCCGCTCGTGCTCGAGCACCGCATCCACGAAATTCTTCATCTTACGCTGGAAGACCGCCGAGTCAAACTGCATCGCGTGGGACCGCAGCACCTGAGGCGCGAAGTCCGTCTGCAAAGCGAGCCGCATCGCGGCGGAAAGTGATTCGACCGTCTGGTCGCGGAAGAACAGGCCCGTGCCGCCGTCGATCACCGTTTCCAGCGCCCCGCCGGCGCCATATGCGATCACCGGACGTCCGCTTGCCATCGCCTCCAGAGGCGTAATTCCAAAATCTTCCTCGCCGGGCAAAATCAACGCTTTGCAGCGGCTGTATTCTCGCGCCACTTGATCGTCCGGAATGCTGCCCATGAACGTGATGGTCGGCCCGGCGATCTTCTTAAGCGCTTTCAGTTCCGGTCCAATCCCGACGATCCGCAGTGGATGCCGCATTCGGTTACAAGCTTCGATCGCCAGATCGATCCGCTTGTAACCAAGAAGACGAGACACCACTAAGAAATGATCTCCGACTTCATCCGGCGGGGCGATACTGTACTTTTTTGTTTCGACGGGCGGATGGATCACCGCCGCCGCCTCACGCCTGTAGAACTTACGGATGCGCCGCGCGACATTGTACGAGTTAGCCACAAAGTAGTCCACTCGGTTTGTGCTGTCCACATCCCACATTCTCAGATTTTTTAGTGTACCCCGCATTAATGGGCTGAGCAAGCGTAGCAAGCGGCTATTTGCCATATATCCGTGCTGGCGCCATGCAAATCGGGCGGGAGTATGACAATAACAAATGTGACAGGTGTCCGGCCCCGTGATGACGCCCTTCGCAAAACTACTGGAGCTGCTCAAGACAACATCGTAGCTATCCAGGTCAAACTCTTCAAAAGCCATGGGATAAAGCGCGAGGGCGAGCTTGTGCAGACGACGCGACGCAAGCGGCCATGCCTGCAGGAACGAAGTCCGAATGTCCATTTTCTTGAAGCAAGCCAGGGTCTTGTCGGCATCATACACGGAGGTATAGAGCGGCGCCTCAGGATACATTTCATGGAACGCCGCGACGACGCGCTCCGCGCCTCCCGCTTGCGTCAAAAAATCGTGTACAAGCGCAACCTTCATTAACAACCCCTTTATTCGTTTACTACGCGCCCCATCCACTGTTGATCATTGGGAACGCGTTATCGATCTCTACTTTTCAATTAACAATTCGCCGTAAATTTTTTCGAGGCTCGCGACGGAATGATGGATCATGAAACGGTCCTGGACTCGCCGTCTGCCGGCTTGTCCCATGGCTACGCCACGCGCGGGATCGTTCAAAATTGTGAGAATTGCGCGCGCCATCGCGGATGCGTCTCCCATCGGAGCCAGCAAGCCCGTTTCACCGTCGACCACAACCTCGGGCAGTGCGCCGCCGTCCGTCGCAACGACCGGCTTGCCCGCCGCCATTCCTTCGACGACGACCTGGCCGAACGGCTCTCCGAGGCAGCTGGCGTGAGCCACAAGCGTCACGTCTTTTAGCAGTTTGGGGATGTCACCTTGGAAGCCTAAAAACTCCACATTGCTAGTGATACCCAAATCTTCACACAATGAATACAAACTTTTTTCGTACTCGAACTCACCGAACAATGGAGCGCCCACGATCCAGAAGCGAGCGCTTGGGATGGTCTTCAGCACTTCAGCGGCGGCGCGCAGAAAAATATGCTGCCCTTTCCACTCCGCGATCCGGCCGATCAGCGCCACCACGGGACTGCTCGGGTCCATGGGCGCCGCTTCCACAAGAGGTCGATCCAGCATGCCGCTGTATACAACTGCAGTCGGCTTTTTTGCAGAAGGACTCAGAGTGCGCAGTGTGCTGTGCGAATTCGCGATAACGCCAGATGGCGCCGTACGGGCCAGAAATCGAAACGCGGCGGCGGCGGCGGCCGGAAGGTAGTTCGAGTCGATATTATCGCGAACATGCCAGATCACGGGAACGCGGGCGATCCGGCCGGCAAGTCCGCCATAAATATCGGACTTCAAAGAATTGGTGTGGATCAGATCGGCCTTGACACGCCGCACATATCGGGCGATTAGAAACGCATATCGCACCCAATCCAATACTTGTGTTACCTTCAAGAGCGAGCGGACGCCAAGGCCATCCTTCTGTGTGTCCACCAGCTCCTTACCCAAGGGGAAAACTTCCGTCGTAATTCCCGCGGCGCGCAGTTTCTCCACCAGGGGACCATCGGACGCAAGGACCACAGTGGGGAGATATCGGCTCCGGTCCAGAGCTCCCACCAAATTCAGCAGTGCGATTTCGCCTCCGCCCATTTTGGCGGTGTGATCCAAATAAACAATTCTCTTCGGCGCTGGCGTGCTATCAATGATTGGCATACAACAAAACTATCAACGATTCGAGGACGAGGCAAGTGGAAAATTAGCTAGTATTAATGCTAAGTACTGCAATTTCCGTGCCAACTATCAGCCTTACACATCCGAAATTAGTATGCTCCCCTGCCAGAAAGCACAACAGAGATCGTGCGCAGGAAGATCCGAATATCCAGCATCGGGCTCCAGTGATCGATAAAGTAAAGGTCTAATTCGATGCACTTTTCGAATGAGAGGTCGCTCCTGCCGGAGACCTGCGCCAGTCCCGTAATTCCAGGCGGGACGGCAAGCCGGGCGCGCTGGCGGGACGTGTACTGCGCAACTTCGGCGGGCAGAGCCGGGCGAGGGCCGATCAGGCGCATATCCCCCTTCACGACATTCAAAAGCTGGGGAAGCTCGTCCAGGCTCAGCTTTCGCAGAACACGCCCAATCGGCGTCACGCGCGGATCGTTGCGGATTTTGAACAACGGCCCGGACGCCTCATTGAGTGTGGACAGATGGATACGGCGCGCTTCGGCGTCCACCACCATCGAGCGAAACTTGTAGACCCAAAATTCTCCCCCTCCCTCGCCTACCCGTCTCTGCTTGAACAAAACCGGGCCGCGTGATGTGATCTTCACCCCCAAGGCAATCGCCGCCATCAGCGGAAATAGAAAAAGAAGCATCACAATGGCGATAAAAATATGAGCCGTCTGGCGGCATATCCGAAGCGGCCCTCTACTCCACGTGGGACAATCGACGCGAACACTCCGTCTCGCGTCCGAATGGGGCTCGGGCGCGTCGAAATCGCAAAGCGCTTCCTCTGAAGCCTTCGTACTTCCAAGCAGTTGCGACTCCATTTCTTACCTCATGCAGCGCGCATCGATCATCCGCGCTCTTTTAAATTAATCGTGCAAATAAACTGAAAAGTTTGACTAGTCTGTTTTGCCGAACGAACTCGAGAACAGATAGCTGGGGGGCGACATCGCCCCGGGCGCCGGCGCTTTCGCCAACCGCCGGGAATAGTCTTAAGATCAAACGAATGCAGCGCAGCGCCGTCCATACGTCTTGAGAAGGATTATATCACGAAAGCAGAGTAATCGCAACCAGTGCAGTACAAGTAAAAATACGGGGTTTCGATTATTCCTAGGCTCTGATTACGCATCTTCGTTTGTGACCGAGCCTTTTGGGCGAGGATCGGCCCGATGATACCCTCGGCTCAGCTGAGTTCGGGATCGCTGCTCCGTTTCATCAGGATCCCCGCCGACTTCCTTGACCATACGCGCGTGCATCGTCTTAAGACGCGCCGCATGCTCGGCCCTGCCGGCAAGGTTCGTAAACTCATGTGGATCTTCAGCGAGATTGTAAAGCTCACGTTCCGCGGGATGGTCTTTATCGATCACCGTGTGATACACATATTTCCAATCGCCGGAACGTGACATCACATAGCCTGACGCCGTGTTATGGGCATAGTACTCGCTGACTGCATAATCTTTCCAGGACGCCGCGCCGCGATCCATCCAATGCGTCATCGACGCGCCGTTCCAGTCGTCCGGCGTATGTGCTCCGGCAATGTCCGCGACAGTCTGGACCAGATCGACATGGGAGGAAGCGCCGCGGCGCCGCTGTCCGCCCTTCCAGCGTTTCGGCCATGAGATAATGAGAGGAACCCGGCTGGACTGTTCGTACATGCAGTTCTTCCACCACATGCCATGCTCGCCCATGTTCTCCCCATGATCGGATGAGTAAATGATCACGGTATTCTCGGCGATATCGGGCCGCAGGCGCAGAGCCGCCAGCACTTTACCGATTTCGTCGTCGGCCCAGTTTGTCAGTCCGTAATAAAGCTCGCGGCCTCTGCGAACGGTCTCGTCCGGAACGCCGATCTCTGCGAAAGCGGCGCGCTGCACCTTGTAGTTCAGCGGCAAGCTCTCTAAAAATCCCTCCGGAATATTGGGCATATCCACCTTGCCCTCGTAACGCCGCCAGTACTTATCGGGAACGATCAGGGGGAAATGGGGCGAAAGATATCCAACAAACAGAAAGAAGGGCTGATCGCCCTCCGCCTGCTCAGACAAAAATTCCACCGCTCCCGCCGTCACCCGCCGATCGTGCTCCACAGTGCTGCCGTGGTTCCCCGCATGAAAGGTTTGGAATCGGGGAGATAAACGCTCCTGCTGGATATCCGTAGGCGGCCGGCGGCGGCCAAGTCCCGTTTGATACCAGTTATTGAAATCGCCGCCGACTTCCGTGAATCCATAGCGACGGCTATAATCATAGTGCTGCTTGCCACACAGGAATGATTTGTACCCCGCCGCGTTCAGCACTCTCGGAAGAGACGCGATATTTGGGTCCGGCAGATCCGAAGTCAATCCCCAGGCGTCCACGTGCGATACGTATTTACCGGCGGTCAATGAAAGCCGTGAGGGGGTGCAGAGGGGTGAATTGCAGTAATGACCGTCGAAGGTAATGCCGTTCCTCGCCAAAGCATCCATGTTCGGCGTTTGGATCAAACGATTGCCGTAACATCCCGCGACGGAATGATTATGTTCATCGGACATGATCCAGAGGATATTGGGTTTCGAGCGTCGCTTCACAGTCGCCGCAGCGCCGATATTCGGAAGCGCGAGGCCGCAAACGCTTGCCGCCGCGACGCCAAGAAAGTCTCGGCGAGAAATGGTGAGTGTCTTCTGCATAGTTCATATCGGCGCTAAGGGCGCGAGAGGGAGCATCGCTTAAAACCAACGACTTTCTGACGCGCCTGCTCCCCCAAGGTTCATTCAGATTGAAGATTTATTTCGAGATAAAATAAAACGGGCCGCATGGAAAATTTCCCATGCGGCCCATTCCAAGCTCGGCGCCGCGACGCCCATAAAGGAGCAGCCGGCGCCCAATATTTATTCGTAGCTTACGATGACGTGCTCCAAGCCCCAACTCTCATCGCCAATTGTCTGGTTTTGATTCGAACTGAATTGGATCTGCGTGCTGCTGCTCGTATGATCGAATTCCTTAACGATCTGATAAACGGAAGTCATGGATAGTCCCGTATTGGTAACGTATCCCAGCGTATTGACTTCCGACGCTCCAGTGAGGAACGGATGCTTGCCGCACAGCGCGGAATTCGTACTGTAGGTGTCAGGATAGGCTTGATAGAACGCTGCATTATTCGCAATCGTCGGATTGAATACGCCGTTGTCATGGCTGAATGTCGTCACGAATGGGGTGGAGTTTCCTGTCAAGGAAAGCGTCCAAACATCCGGGCCGAAGCCGGAAGCCGCCGAAGCATTGCCATCCATGGTGCGGATAATAAACAGCGTGAAACCGACCTTCAGTTTTGTGTGCGCTGGAACATTTGCCAGAGACAGTGTGGCGCTGCCTTTCCCGAACTGCCCAAGGAACCAGCGTGCGCCGGTGGGAGTTCTTGACCGATTCGTAGGGGACCATTCCGCTCCAGGCGCTTTGGAAAAATCACTCTCGTAGAAGATCGTACCAGTCACGGGAATCGTGGTTCCCGTTGTGGCTCCTCCCGTGGTCGCCCCAGTAGTAGACCCAGTCGTGCCGCTTGTCGTCGTCCCTGTGGTTCCGCTCGTGGTTGATCCGGTCGTAGTACTCGTTGTCGCGCCCGTCGTGGCTCCCGTCGTGCTGCCGGTGGTCGTTCCCGTGGTCACGCCAGTCGTGCTGCCTGTCGTGCCGCCCGTGGTGTTGACGGCGACAACAGTAATATTCGCCGTCTTGGACTGATGAGTCGTCGTTTCTGTAACGGTTACGACAGCCGCCCCCGGCGCCACGCCAGTTACGGTCACTCGATCATTTGATGCAGAGATGGTCGCAACGGAAGGATTGCTGGTGCTCCAGCTCCAATTCGCCGTGCCGACGTAGGTGGAATTACTATCCGCCAGCAGCCCCGTCACGACAATCGTGCCGCCAACGGTCAGTGTAGCCGCCTCCGGTGAGATGTTAACACCGGGAACACTACCCACTCCGCCCGTTGTGGAGCCGGTCGTCGATCCCGTCGTTCCGCTGGACGCGGATCCACCGCCGCCGCCGCCGCATCCGACCAGAGCGATTGCGGCAACCGTCGCCGCCGCCATACAAGTTGCCTTGAGAATGTTCTTCATCAATTGGAAATTACCTTCTGTACTGCCGCACCGTCACGATTCATGAAAATCGTATAACAGACTACGTTAACAATACTCGTGAGATACTGCATGGGAGGTCAGGAAGACTGCTGAGTTCGGCGATCTTCATGCCCGTGCGCTGTCAAACCGGTATTTATTATACAGCATAATGGCTCACTGCTTAACTGTAAAAAAACCGGTATTTTTTATGCGCCTGCCCTCTAAGAAGTATGATAAGATATAATATATGTCGCGATCTCCCATGATTTCCGTACTGCTCTGTACGGCGGGCCGCTCATCGACGATTTCCGCGTGTGTCAGGCGCATCTTAGATGCGCCGCTCCATCTTCGCGAACTCATTGTTGTCGACCAAAACCAGGACGATGAAGTCAAAGCGCTTCTCGAAGAATTTCAGGCCGATCCACGCCTCAGATATTTTCATCTCTCTCAGCAGAATAAAGGGCACGCACTGAACTTTGGCGTCAGAATTGCGACGGAGGACATTGTCGCGATCACAGATGACGATTGCCTCGTCGCACCGGACTGGCTGAGAGAATATCAGAAAGTATTTCAGGAGCACCCCAACACGGCGGTGGCGTTCGGGCGTGTCGTCGCGGCGCCGCATGAAGCCGGCATGGGATATATTCCTGACAGCAAAATCACCCGTAATCGCCGCTATACATCCCTGCGCGCGCTCAATCAAGCGTGCGGCATCGGCGCAAACATGGCGGTGCGCCGAAGTCTGGTTCTCCCATTCGGAGCCTTCGATCCGTCGCTCTCTCCCGGCGGTCGCTTTCATGCAAGTGAAGACAGAGACATCAGTATCCGCAGCGTACTGAATGGCTATGAAGTCCACGAGCTGGCGGAAAGCACCGTCGAGCACTTAGGATTTCGTGATTGGGATCAGGGGCGCCTGCATACCCATCAAGACTGGGTGGGAATCGGCGCGATGTGCTCAAAACTGACCCGGCGCCATGGCTGGACATCTTGGCCGCTTACAATGGAGATTGTTCTGTGTAAGTCTCTACTGCCGTGTGTCCTAGCCACATTGAGGCGAGAAAATCCTAAGGGATTTGTGCGAGTTACAGCATTCGTCTGGGGGTTCCGTGAGGGCTGGAAAACCAAGACGGATCCAAACACTCTGCTATTTCATACTCACGGAGCGCTGACTGATCGAGAGTATCTCGCAGAGGCGCATAGGAAAGCTCAGACACTATGACCGAGATCGTTCGTAAAATTACCGACCTTATTCGTACCGTTGGTGTCCGCCGCCGCGCATTGCGGACCCGTAAGCCGATTATCGGCTACATTGGCTGGTCGGGGCACGGCAATTTGGGCGATGACGCGATGTGGGAAGCAGCCCGGAACACTCTGCCCAATCATGTGCTGCTGCAATACGACGCGCCGCAGCGCGAAAAGCTGCTCGCGCGTTTTGGATTGTCGGGACCGCGATACTTCCGATCCGTCATCCTGGGCGGCGGAACGCTCATTTCGCCGAGGTTCTTTCCGCCAGTTGTGGAATCGGCGCTTGATCAGGGAATTCTGGTCTGGTCCCTCGGAACCGGCGTCGGCAGCTCCGGATTCGAGATGGAGCCCGACGTAGATCTGACCGACTGGAAGCGCCTGCTCAGCCAGATTCCGCATTTAGGCGTGCGCGGGCCGCGATCGCTGGATAAACTCTCGACACTGGGCATCTCCCACTCCGTCGTGATCGGTGATCTGGCGCTATCTCTGACGCAGGGCAAGCCGCAGCCGCCGACAAAGTCGTTTGTCGTTAACATCGCCGCTTCCGATCAAACGGCGAAGGAAGAACGGCAGCTGTTCGCGGCGGTCATCCCCACCCTTTCACGTCTCGCAGCGCAGGGATGGACTCCCATTCCCGTTGCGATGACCGACTCGGACATCGCGCCGACCGAACGCCTGATGCGCCATATTACCCCTGCCCCAACCGCCGTAAGACGTCTCGCCACGTCTCAGGAATTCTTTGAGGCCGTAAGCCCATGTGCGTTCACGATGTCCGTACGCCTGCACGGCGCCGTACTTTCCTGCTGCGCAGGCGTTCCGCCGATCATGCTGGGCTACCGGGACAAATGTCTCGATTTTATGGAATCGATGGAGCTGGAGCAGTTCTATATTCCCTGGGAAAGTATAACGGAGGAGATGTTCGCAGAAAAAATCGCAATGCTCGAAGATCTTCCCACGGAAATCCGTCAGGAAATTCTCAGCCGCGCGCATATATGGAAAGACCGCCAGGAAGCGTTCATCAAATCGCACGTGTAGCGACATAAATAGACGCCTGCTCCAAAACGCAATGGCCGCATGAAACCATTCATGCGGCCATTGCGTTGGATAACGCGAGATCCGAGGCTTAGGAAGCGTTGATCAGCTGGCGAAGTACGTACGGCAGAATACCGCCGTGCAGGTAGTAATCAACCTCGATCGGCGTATCGATACGCAGCAGGACTGGAATTTCCTGAGTTTCGCTGTCCTTCTTGTGGACCACCAGCGTCACTTTTAGGCGCGGCGCGAGGCCGGCTTCCAGGCCCAGCAAGTCGAAGGTCTCGGAGCCGTCCAGTCCCAGCGACTGCGCATTGGCGCCGTCGATGAATTGCAGCGGCAGGACGCCCATTCCCACAAGGTTGCTGCGGTGGATACGCTCGAAGCTCTCCGCGATGACCGCCTTGACGCCCAGTAGGTTCGTTCCCTTCGCCGCCCAGTCGCGCGAGCTTCCGGTGCCGTACTCCTGGCCCGCCAGGATGATTAGCGGAACGCCCGCCGCCTGATACTTGATCGAGGCGTCGTAGATGCTCATTTGCTCGCCGGCCGGATAGTGCACGGTCACGCCTCCCTCAACGCCGGGAACCATCTGGTTCTTGATGCGCACGTTGGCGAAGGTGCCGCGCATCATGACACGGTCGTTGCCGCGCCGCGAGCCGTAGCTGTTGAAGTCCTGCGGCTCGACGCCCTTCTCCTGAAGGTACAGGCCTGCGGGAGAAGACGCCTTGATCGCGCCGGCCGGACTGATGTGGTCCGTGGTGACGGAGTCGCCGAAGATCGCGAGCGGCCGGGCGCCCTTGATATCCTTGGCCGTTCCCGCATCCATGCCGAACTTATCGAAGTACGGAGGATCCTGGATGTAGGTCGATTGCGAATCCCAGTCGTAGACCTGACCGGTGCTGCTCGGAACTTCCGCCCAGAGCGGATTCTGCTCCGTGAAGTTGCTGTAGAGCTTGCGGTAGGTCTCGGGATCGTTCGCCGCCTGAAGCGCGTCGCCGATCTCTGCGGAGGTCGGCCACAGATCCTTCAGGAAGACATCCTCGCCTTCTTTGTCCTTGCCGATGGCGTCGGTCGTGAGGTTGATATCCACGCGACCGGCCAGTGCGAACGCGACGACCAGCGGGGGGCTCATCAGGAAGTTCGCCTTGACGTTCTGATGGACGCGCGCCTCGAAGTTGCGGTTGCCGCTCAGAACGCTCGCGACGACCAGATCGTTCTTGGTGATCGTTTCTTCCAGATGCGGCTCCAGCGGCCCGGAGTTGCCGATACAGGTCGTACAGCCATAGCCGACGGTCTGGAAGCCCAGAGTGTCGAGATACTCCTGCAATCCCGTTTTCGTCAAATACTCAGTCACGACGCGTGAGCCGGGCGCCAGAGAAGTCTTCACCGACGTACGGATCGTGAGGCCCTTCTCAACGGCCTTCTTCGCGACTAGACCGGCGGCGAGCATGACGCTCGGGTTCGATGTGTTGGTGCAGGACGTGATCGCCGCAATGACGACGTCGCCGTGGCTCAGGCTGGAAACCGTGTTCGGGAACTCGCCGCTCGGGATCTCCTCGACGCGGTCCGGCGTGGGACGGTTCTGCATCATCTCGATCTCGGTAATGACGCTGGTGTCCTTATCGCTTTCCAGCGCATCGTGTCCTTCGGGCTGAGTTTCTTCCGCCTGCTCGCCGCCGCCCGTCAGAGGCAGCGACTTGTGCAGCGATCCCTCGGCCACGCCGGACAGCACCACGAACTTGCGATTGATCTCCGCAAGGGTCTTGTTATAGCCGCTATCCGCGATCGGCTTTTCCATCAACTCTCGGAATTTCGATTTGACATCCGTGAGATTGATACGATCCTGTGGACGCTTTGGACCAGCGACGCTCGGCTCCACGGTCGAAAGCTCCAGGGAAAGCTGGGAACTGTACTCGATATCGCCGGCGGCGGGCATACCGAACAGGCCCTGCGCCTTGAAGTATTCGCGGAACGCGCTGACCTGATCCTCGGTGCGGCCCGTGTTGGTCAGGTAGCGACAGGTTTCTTCGTCCACAGGGAAGAAGCCCATGGTCGCGCCGTACTCAGGCGCCATGTTGCCGATGGTCGCACGGTCCGTGAGCGAAAGCGACGCCGCGCCTTCGCCATGGAACTCCACGAACTTACCGACGACCTTCGCCTTGCGCAGCATCTCGGTGATCGTCAGAACTAAGTCCGTCGCGGTCACGCCGGGGTTCAGCTTGCCGGTCAGGTTGACGCCGACAACGTCCGGGGTCAGGAAGTAGACCGGCTGCCCAAGCATGCCCGCCTCTGCTTCGATGCCTCCAACGCCCCACCCGACGATGCCAAGTCCATTGATCATCGTCGTATGCGAATCCGTTCCGACCAGAGTATCGGGATAGAAGACGCCTTCTTTCTGAAGGACGCCCTTGGCCAAATACTCCAGGTTGACTTGGTGAACGATGCCGATCCCGGGAGGAACCACGCTGAAGCCGTTGAAGGCCTGCATGCCCCACTTCAAAAATTGGTAACGAGCCTGATTGCGCTTGAACTCGATCTCCATGTTCAATTGGAGCGCGTTGCTGACTTCGGAGTAGTCCACCTGCACCGAATGGTCGATAACCAGATCGACGGGCACGAGCGGCTCGATCATGCTCGGGTCCTTGCCGAGGCGCGCAACGGTGGAGCGCATGGCGGCGAGGTCTACCAGCAGCGGAACACCGGTGAAGTCCTGGAGTACGATGCGCGCAACGATAAACGGAATCTCCGCCGTCCGCTCGTCGTTTGCGCCCCAGTTGGCGAGGTTCTTCACGTCTTGTTCGTTGATGCGCTTGCCGTCCACGTTGCGCAGGACCGATTCCAAAACGATGCGAATGCTGACCGGCAGTTTGGAGATGGGGCCGACACCCGCCTTCTCCAGCTGCGGCAGCGAGTAATACGTGCCCGTCTTACCCGAGCCATAGGTAAAGGTCTGGACAGTGTCGTAAAGATTGTGAGCGTCTGACATGGTTGCTTGACCGTCCTTATTAGAATGCGCGACGCGCGATGCGAGGGTGTGAAAAGTTTGGAAGTTCCGTTCATGAGTATAGCAAAGCGGAATCCGAAAGGTCAAGCAAAAAACGTTCTGAATTGCAATGCACTCGAAAGACACGAAATGCATAGTTGACAGGGACCAAGTCTATAGTCGCGGAAATGGATTATCCCAATCGATCTTGTAATTGCCAATCCGCGTTTTCCGTTCACCTAACGAATGAAATTCGCCGGTCCGAGGCATATGTGTCCACACTGCTGCTTGATCTTGATCGGAAAAGCCAGTTGGTGTATATCGTGATAGATGAGGCTGCAATACCTTGGCGGCAATCAGCAGCACCATGGAGATCGCTGCAAGAACACTAAAAGACAGGCGCAATTATTTTCTTCATGGGCGGTTATCTATTGCCAACGTCTTAATGCCCAGTGCTTGAAGGCGGTGGCGGCCAAACATCATCCAACGCCGTCGTATTGTCCTCGAAGTTGATGGGACGCCTCAGCCTTTCGCGCCATACCGCGACAATAATTCCCACAGCTGCCCCGACGACGCTCATAGGCCCTACCAAAATCATCAACCATCCTGCTCCAAGATCAGAATCGACGCCGCAAAATAACATCAAGACTTGTTCGATCAGAACAGTCAGGATCACGCCAAGGATACAGCCGGCAACGCCGCAAATGAGTTTCATGTCGTCTTCTTTAACGGGAATACATCTCGATTTTCCAAACCTTCCATTGATGATGAGCTCCTTCCTGGCGGAAGTACACATACCACCAAGTCCCCGCGCAGACTTTGCCTACGAGCGCCGGGCCTAAGGGAGTTCCATACTCCGGAGCCTTGGCGCTGAGAGAAGCTTCAATACTTCCGCGATAATCTATTTTCGTATCTTGCACGATATGCTGAAGCTGATGGGCGATGGGATGAGATTTTAAGCGCGCGACTTCGGACTTGGTCAGATCGACCTCTTGATCGTGATGGACTGCTGGGCCAAAATCATCAAGATCGAAATCGCCGTCGCTGGCCTTCTGAGGTGTGCGCTTGATGGGGTGATCCGTGATCGCCGATGACGCCCTCGCGTCAAACTCTCGCTTGACTAGGATTAATCCGCTGGAGGATGTCATCGTGGACAGGGATTTCCAGTTCCCCGTTTCGAGCGCCGCAAGAGCCTTCCGTGTGGCAGCGGTAAATTCGCGATCCGCGTTTTTCGCGAAGGCTCCTGTAGGATCAACCAGACTAAAAAGCATTATCAGCAAAAGAAACAAGCAGAGTCGGCAAGAGGCCATTCGGTACATTTTTCGGTTCCTCTGCGCCAATGCCGTCACCAGCTTAGGGATAATATTGCGACGAATACGAGAGAACGGCTTCGATTCAAAATTATCCCCTGCGTTCTTGGGCGTAGTTTACGGCGCAGGCGACAGCGCGGCGTCACGCTCGGTTTCGGCTATCGTTTCCTTGCGCCGGGTGTTGAGGAACGGGCGCTCGAAGGCGAGGAAGAAGAGGTAGCATGCGCCGAGGATCACGGGTGTTCCGACGATCAGCATAATTAAGAACTCGCGGAAGGTGTTCTGGTGCAGCGGGTGGACAGCGAACTTCCAGAAGAGCTGCATCAGCGGAGCGTGCATCAAGTAGATCGAGTAGGCGAAGGTCCCCATGAACACCAGCGGACGCCATGAAAAGAGGCGCGCCGCCCAGGCGTGCGGGCGGACGCTGATCCAGATCAGGAGAGCCATACAGGCGAGTCCGATGAAAAAGCTCATGAACTGCCGCGGCAGGTCGATCCCGAGCTTTGCCGGAAGAGCCATCATCACAACAAACAGCGCCAGAGCCACGGCCGTGACGGCGCCCCAGTTCATGCGGTCACGCCACTCATTCAGGCGCGCGTCGCCGGAGAAGACGATGTGCGCGGCCAGCATCCCCATTGCGAAAAGACCGAGGTAATACGGCGAGCAGCCTTGCCAGGTCGTATCGACGATCTGACGGCTGGCGAGCGGCGAAAGGTACATCGCAAGCCAGAAAAGATAGGATGCGACGACCGTAACGGCTGTTGTGAGGACGGGGCCGAAACGCCGAAACGCGAACACCAGCAGCGGGAACAGGAAGTAGATGCGCCACTCCACGGAGACGGACCAGAGCACGGGATTGATCTTCGCGTTGCCAAGGATATCCTGAAGCAGAAAGACGTGGATCCAGATGTCCTTAGCGACGACGGGAATGGCGATGTCCCAATGCGATCCCGAGGTTTCGCCGATCCACAAAGCGATGAACAGCAGAGAGACAGCAATGGTCGCGAAGTACGGCGGCAGAATGCGCCGCGCTCGCTTCTTATAAAACGCCAGAGCGGTTCCGCGCAGAAATCCGTCGCCGCGCGCCACGGGCAGCATCAGACAAAAACCAGAGAGGACGATGAACAGATCCACGGAGAGATGTCCAAAGTTAAAGATTTTCGTCAGCTTCATCGCAACCGACGGGCCGCCGGCCAGCGGCGACTGCAAGTACATATGGTGTAGGAGAACGTAAATCGCGGCAAAGGCGCGAAGTCCATCTAAATACCCGAGATGAATTTTCGTATGCTTGGGAGAGAGAGGAGAAACGGGCGTCTCCGTCGGGGAAGTGGACATTAACATACTCCTATTGATAAATTAGGCCGTGCAGAATCCATGCCAAAATCATGAGACAATTAATTTCGATCGCTCAATTATCCGCCTTGTGAATACGCCGGCATTGAATTTACGCCTCCATCGCCACTCGTCTTGACAAAGGCCCTTCCAAAAAAGGTATACTAAAGCCGACCTATTTAGTCGGTAATTGAGAAAGCTCGGGCGCGTGAACATGACGATATGCTGGCGTTAAGCAAGAAGGCGGATTATGCTCTGAATGCGCTGCTCTACCTGGCGCATGTTGAGGGCGGGCGGGCCGTGACGATGAAGGAAATCGCCGTCACCTTGGAGGCGCCCACGGAGCTGCTGGCGAAGGTGCTGCAAGCGCTGGCGCGGGCGGGCATTTTGACGGCGGTGCACGGAAAGTTCGGCGGATACCGACTGGCGCAGGAACCGTGCGACATCAGCGTGATCCGCGTGATGGAGACGATTGACGGACCTCTGGCGATTGCTTCGTGTCTCCGCAATGAAGGCGTCCCCTGTGTGCAATTACAAAAGTGCCGTATCCGTCAGCCGATGGCGAACATCAATGCGCGCATCCGAGGCGTCTTGGCGGAGATCTCTGTGGCGCAGATGTGTACGGATTGCGGCGAGCGAGAGGCGCAGGAACCGGCGGAGCCGCCTTCAGAACGGGAACCGGAGCAGTTTATTCAGGATTGAATTAGTTTAGCAAGGATATGAGATTATGACGACTACCGAAACAGAAACAATCGAGGCTCTTGCCAACAAAGAGTACAAATACGGCTTCGTCTCCGACATCGACGCCGACACCATCGCCGCCGGCCTGAATGAGGACGTCATTCGGCTGATCTCCGCGAAAAAGAATGAGCCGGAGTTCATGCTGGAGTGGCGGCTTAAGGCGTATCGCCACTGGCTCACGCTGGAAGAGCCGCACTGGCCGAACGTCAAGTACCCGCCCATCGATTACCAGGAAACGATCTACTACTCGGCCCCAAAGCCCAAGAAGGTCCTGAACAGCCTCGACGAGGTGGACCCGGATCTGCTGGCGACGTTCGAAAAGCTCGGTATTTCCATCGGCGAGCAGAAGCGCCTGACCGGCGTCGCCGTCGACGTCGTGTTTGACAGCGTTTCCGTCACCACCACGTTCAAAGAGAACCTGGCCGAACTGGGCATTATCTTCTGCTCCTTCTCGGAAGCGGTTCAGAATCATCCCGACCTGATCAAAGAGTATCTGGGCTCAGTTGTTCCCTACTCGGACAACTACTTCGCGACGCTGAACTCCGCCGTCTTCAGCGACGGTTCGTTCTGCTACATCCCGAAGGGCGTCCGATGCCCGATGGAGCTGTCCACCTACTTCCGCATCAACGCCGCGAATACCGGCCAGTTCGAGCGCACGCTGATCATCGCCGATGAAGGCTCGTATGTCAGCTACCTCGAAGGCTGCACCGCGCCGATGCGCGATGAGAACCAGCTGCACGCCGCCGTGGTCGAATTGGTCGCGATGGCCGACGCGACGATCAAGTACTCCACCGTTCAGAACTGGTACCCTGGCGACAAAGAGGGTAAGGGCGGAATTTATAACTTCGTCACCAAGCGCGGCAAGTGCCAGGGCGCCAACTCGAAGATCTCCTGGACCCAGGTCGAGACGGGATCGTCGATCACCTGGAAGTACCCGAGCTGTATTCTTCTGGGCGACAACTCGATCGGCGAGTTCTACTCTGTTGCTCTGACCAACAACAAGCAGCAGGCCGACACCGGCACCAAGATGATCCACATCGGGAAGAACACCCGCAGCACGATCGTCAGCAAGGGCATCTCGGCCGGCAACGGTCAGAACACCTATCGCGGCCTGGTCCGGATCAACCCCGGCGCGGACAACGCGCGTAACTATTCGCAGTGCGACTCCATGCTGCTCGGCGACCGATGCGGCGCACACACCTTCCCGTACATCGAGGTGAAGAACCCGAGCGCGAAGGTCGAGCACGAAGCGTCCACATCAAAGATCGGCGAAGACCAGATCTTCTACTGCAACCAGCGCGGCATCTCCACCGAGGACGCCGTCAGCATGATCGTCAACGGCTTCTGCAAGGAAGTCTTCCGCGAATTGCCAATGGAGTTCGCCGTGGAAGCGCAGAAACTGCTGGGAATTAGCCTGGAAGGCAGCGTGGGGTAAGACATTTAAGATGGCCCCTCCGCCCCAATTCTGGGGGACCCGATTTTGGACTGCGGCATTTTCAGGTCCCCCAGAATTGGGGCGGAAGGGCTGTCCTAACGCTAATTATGCAAACCCTCATCGGCGCACTCGGCATCTTAGGCAAACTGCTGGGCCGCCTGATCGCGGTAATGACCGTCGGTCCCCCGGGGCTGATGTCGCTGCCTGCCGAACCGAAGACGCCGCCGATGAGCGTGGAAGAAATTGTACGGGAAGCGCAGCGGCGTGACGAACTCGCCGCAAGCAAAGACGCTTCCGAGAAGTGATAGTATTTTCGTAAATTATCGATCCAAGAAGGACAGTATATGTTAGAGATCAAAAACTTAGAAGCGCGCGTCGAGAGCAAGCCGATCCTGCGCGGCATCGACCTGACCGTGAAGGCTGGCGAAGTCCACGCGATCATGGGTAAGAACGGTTCGGGCAAGAGCACGCTCGCGAACGTTCTGGCGGGACGCGATGCTTATGAAGTCACCGGCGGAACCGTGACCTTCGAAGGACAAGACCTGCTGGATCTGTCCCCGGAAGAGCGCGCGCATGCGGGGCTGTTCCTGGCGTTCCAGTATCCCGTGGAAATTCCCGGCGTCAATAACACCTACTTCCTGCGCGCGGCGCTGAACAGCATCCGACGCAGCCGAGGGCAGGACGAGCTGAACGGCGCGCAGTTCCTGAAGCTGGTCCGCGAGAAGCTGAGCGTTCTGCACATCGACCAGAGCCTGCTGAATCGCCCGGTCAATGAAGGTTTTTCGGGCGGCGAAAAGAAGCGTAACGAGATCTTCCAAATGGCCGTCCTTGATCCCAAGCTCGCCATTCTGGACGAGACGGACTCAGGTCTGGACATCGATGCTCTGAAGAGCGTGGCTGAAGGCGTCAACACCCTGCGCAGCCCGGAGCGCGCCGTGATCGTGGTTACCCACTATCAGCGCCTGCTTAACTACATTGTCCCGGACTACGTTCACGTCATGCTGAACGGCCGGATCGTGAAGTCGGGCGGCAAGGAATTGGCGCTGGAGCTTGAGGCGGACGGCTACGACAAGATCGAAGCCGAGACGCTCGAAGCGCAGCCGGCCCTGGTATAAGAAGCGAGGCCCTTATGACGGACGTGATCGATTCTTCCTATAACAGCTATCTGACCGCCTTCACCGAGACGCCGGACAGCAATATTTCCGCCGATTGGCTGGAGCCCGTCCGTGAGGATGCGCGCCGCGCCTTCTCCCGGATCGGCTTCCCGACCCGGCGCGAGGAGGACTGGCGCTACTTCAGCGTCTCCCCCATCGTTGAGACGCCCTTCAAGCGCGCAACCGAAGGCCCTGGAACCCTGGACCGCGCGGCGCTCGCGCCGTACAGTCTCGAAGGCGGGATCGGCACGCAGCTGGTATTCGTGAACGGCGCTTACGATGCGTCGCTCTCGACCATTGGCGAGCTTCCGACCGGCGTGACGCTGACGACGCTTGCCAAGGCAATTGCCGAACAGCCTGAACTAGTCAAGCAGCATCTGGCCCAGACCGCCAAGTTCGACAATCACGCCTTCGTGGCGCTGAACACGGCCGCCATGGGCGACGGCGTGTTCTTCCACATCGCGCGCAATGTCGTTTTTGAAACGCCGATCCACTTGCTGTTCGTTTCGCAGGCCGGCGCCGAGGCGACGGTCTCCCACCCACGCAACTTGTTTATCGCGGATGAGAACAGCCAGGCGACGCTCATCGAAAGCTACGTCGGCGTCGGCGAAAACGTGTACTTCACGAACGCCGTCACCGAGGTGGTTTTAGGCGCTAACGCCGTAATTGACCACTACAAAGTGCAGCGCGAGAGCGCCACGGCGTTCCACGTGGCGACGATGGAGCTGACGCTTGGCCGCACGGCGAACTTCACCTCCCATGCGGTGACGCTCGGCGGGTCGGCGTCGCGCAGCGATGTCAACGCCTTTTTGGGCGCGGAAGGCATCGTCTGCACGCTGAACTGCGTCTACTATGGCAACGACCGACAGGTCATTGACAACCATACGTCGATCGACCACGCCTTCCCGCACTGCGACAGCCACGAGATCTACAAGGGTATCCTGGACGGAAAGTCGCGCGGCGTGTTCAATGGCAAGATCTTTGTCCGCGAGGACGCGCAGAAGACGGACGCCAAACAGACGAACCAAACGCTACTGCTCTCCGACGATGCGCAGATCAACACCAAGCCGCAGCTGGAGATCTTCGCGGACGACGTCAAGTGCACCCACGGCGCCACGGTCGGACAGCTCAGCGACGAAGCCTTGTTCTATCTTCGCACACGCGGTATCCCCGTAGCAGACGCGCGCAATCTTCTGACCTACGCGTTCGCGAGCGATATCGTTTCGCGGATCAAGGTCGACGCCCTGCGCACACAGATCGACCGCCTCTTGCTCGCCCAGAATGACCTGGAGGGAGTTTCGTAATGAGCAGCGCCGCTCCGCAAACAGCCAAGGGATACGATGTCCAGGCGGTTCGGGCCGATTTCCCGATCCTGCACACCCAGATGCACGGCAAGCCGCTTGTGTATCTGGACAACGCCGCCACGACACAGAAGCCGCAGTTGGTGATCGACACTCTCATGCGTTATTACACGGAAGAGAATGCGAACATCCACCGCAGCCCCCACCTGCTTGCGGAGAAGGCGACGCGCGCTTATGAAGGCGCGCGCGTGAAGATTAAGAACTTCCTGAACGCCGAGGACGCGCACGAGATCATCTTCACGCGCAACGCGACTGAAGGCGTGAACTTGGTCGCGTCTACCTACGGCCGCCAGAACATCGGCGCCGGCGATGAAATTCTCATCTCGACGATGGAGCATCACTGCAACATCGTCCCCTGGCAGATGCTCTGCCAGGAAAAGGGCGCCAAGCTTCGTGTGATCCCGATCAACGACGCCGGCGAGCTTCTGATGGACGAGTTCGACAAACTGCTCGGCCCGCGCACCAAAATCGTCGCGATCGTACATATGTCGAATGTCCTGGGCACGATCAACCCGATCGAAGAGATCATCGCGAAGGCGCACGCGCAGGGCGTTCCCGTCCTGATCGACGCCGCCCAGTCAGCCTATCACATCCCAATCGACGTGCAGGCGCTGGACGCCGACTTCTTGGTACTGAGCGGCCACAAGCTTTACGGCCCCACCGGCATCGGCGTGCTCTACGGCAAGGCCGCCCTTTTGGAGGCGATGCCACCCTACCAGGGCGGCGGCGACATGATCGCCACCGTAACCTTCGAGCACACCGAATACAACGACTTGCCCTATAAGTTCGAAGCCGGCACTCCACACATCGCCGGCGCGGCCGGACTCGGCGCCGCCGTCGATTATATTCAAAGCCTGGGCGTCGCAAACATCGCCGCCTATGAGCACGAATTGATGGAGTATGGCAACGAGGCTCTCTCGCAGATCGAAGGGTTCCGGATGATCGGGACGGCTAAAAACAAGGCGAGCGTTTATTCGTTCACGCTCGGTGACATTCACCCCTTGGAGATCGGCACTCTTCTCGACCGCCAGGGTATCGCCATCCGAACCGGACAGCACTGCGCCCACCCCGTGCTTCAGCGTCTCGGCGTTCCCTCGACCGCACGCGCTTCGCTGGGCCTTTACAACACACGCGAGGAGATCGACGCGCTGGTCGCGGGCCTGCGCAAAGTTCAGGAGTTTTTCAGCAAATGAGCACGACGCAAACGCAATCCATCGCGGCCACGCAGGACGAGATCATCGGCGACCAGTCCCTCTTCGAGGACTGGACCGAGCGCTACGGCTACGTGATCGAACTGGGCCAGGCGCTTCCCGCCCTGCCCGACGAGTTCAAGACCGACGCCAACAAAGTGCGCGGCTGCCAGTCCCAAGTCTGGATTCACCCGACGTTAAACGACAATGTCGTCACCCTGCAAGCCGACAGCGACGCGCCCACCGTGCGCGGCTTGATGGCGATGCTCGTGCGCCTCTACTCAGGCCACACGCCCGAAGAAATCGTCGCCAAGAACCCGGATTTCATCAACCGCTCCGGGTTAGAGGAAAACCTTTCCATGGTCCGCGTCAACGGCATGCGCGCGGCCGACAAACAGATCAAGAAGTACGCGCAGGCGTTTATTGATGGGGCGTAGGATTAAGTTACGACACGAGGCGCCGGCGGTTGAAACCGCGCCTAGAAGTGCGCCAAAATCCACCTTCGTGGATTAAATGCCAATTATCTACAATCGAGACAAGCCGCTAGATGCATTTGCAACCCACGCAGGTGGGTTTCCGCGCTCTTGCAGGCGCGGTTTTAACCGCCGGCTCTTAAGACGCCGCAGCAACAACGGGAAATAACACCATGGCAGAACAACGAACACGCGTGTATCCGCTCGCGATCGAAGCGGAAGTGATCGAGATGCTCCGCACGATTTACGATCCGGAAATTCCGGTCAACATCTACGAAATGGGCCTGATCTACGAAATCGACGTCGACGAATACGGCGTCGTCGATATCAAGATGACCCTCACGTCCCCCGCCTGCCCCGTCGCCGGATCGCTTCCGGGCGACGTCGAGCAGAAAGTGCGGCAAGTGGAAGGCGTCACGGATGTCCAGGTCAAACTCGTCTGGGAGCCATCGTGGAGCATGGACTTAATGTCCGAAGATGCGAAATTAGAACTTGGCTTCTTCTAAGCCACACAGAAACAAAAGGGGGACGGACGCTGTGCAGCGTCCGTCCCCCTTTTGTTTGCGGCGATCACACATGATCCGGAAACGGGAAGTACAGCGGCGCGGGGAACCATGCATGCGCCAATTGCGACTGGTTATTCCCTTCGAAAAACCCATCCATTGGCGCGGCGCCGAACAGAAATTGGTAGATGTCCATTCCGCGCAAAGTCACATCGGGAGCTCGATCGGTCGTCTCTACGGCCACGCTGCCGCCGGCGATGGAGATTGTGTGATTTCCGAAAAGATCGGAACCGATGATCATCTCTCCCTCCGGCAGAGAACGATAGCTTGCTTTGAGCGTCAAGAATGCCTCGACTGTGCGGGCGAAGTTAAAAAAACGATAGTTGCCGGCGTTTTCCAGCACGTAGTTTTCACAAATTCGGATCGCAGCGGCGAGCTTGCGCGGCTCGTGAGGCGGCAGGAACACGGTCGCGCTTTCGCCGGGGCGGTTGGCTGTGACTGAGTGGATGATATCTGCAAACGCGTTCTCGTCCGCGACGAGAATTTCTCCGATGGTCGCCCCATTGCGCGTGAAATAACCAGATACTTCGCCATTTTGGTCGAAGATCACATAGGGAACGGACATGCCGGTGCGCAGGGCGTCGACGAATTTTTCGCGCGGCCTCTCAATATGGGTAAACTGCGCGGCGTGTATCGCATACGCTTTGCCGATGACTTCAGCGCTTTGCGCCGCCATCTCTTCCAATCGATACCCACTGTTCCCCATGCGCTTGGCGGTGTGCTTGACGCTGGCGGGAGTGAAGTGGACGGCGCAGGCGGCGCCGCAGGGTTCGTACCCAAAGTGCTGGTAGCGCTGCCGCTGCCCGGTCAAAAACGAGAAGTCCATACCCTCATTCGCCATATCGGCGACGGCGGCGTTCATCAGATCCACCATGTATCCCTTGCCGCCATGGTACTTGTGCACGGCGACGTTTCCCACCCCAGCCACGCGCAGGGAGATGTCGCCGATGCAATATGTCATGGGGAAGACACCGACGGCGGCGCGGATACGGCCGTTTTCCCGAAGGACGTATTGCTGCGCCATGCTGGCGTCGGTCGGCTCGTACATCTTGGGGCCGAAGGCGCGGAAATCCGTGGGAGCGTGCGCCATGCTGAAGACGAGGCTGATGAAGTCCATCAACTCTTCGTAATCGCCTGCGGTCAGTCGGGTGATCTCATGGGACATGGGAAGTTCTTTCTCCAATATTTAAACAGCAGTATGCTCTTATAATACCTTGCGCCGCCGCAAACCCGTAAACGCTTTCGACACGTAATAGAGGTATTCGACTCAAATACGGAACCGATCAGGCGCATCCACGTTATAATGATAAATCGCCACGGACTGCCCGCGCTTCGCGGCGCGCCGGAGAACTGAACATGCAAGCCGCCCCGCGCGACCGCGCCGTCGCCCATCAAAACACGCTGCACCTGAACGACGAGATCCCTCCGCTCTCGAACTTTCCGAACACCAAGGATATCGCGCAGCACCCCCTGTTTCGGGGAGAAATCTCGCGCTTTCTGTGGCGTCTCCTGACCCTGCGCTTCACGCGCACAGGCCGATGGTTCATCGGCGCGACTTTGATCTTTACTGCTTATGGCGCCATCTCGCTGGAGCTTCAATCGTATGTACTGTTCTGTTACGCCATCGGCCTCTGGGTGGCGGCTTCCGCCTATCGTCTGCTAAGCCGCCCGAATGTGACCGTTCAGGCAAAGCATCCCAACCGAGCGCGGGTCGGTGAAACGATCACCGTTGATGTGACCGTCACACAGACCGGGCGGTTCGCGGGTGTGGACCTCGCCCTGCTGCCGCACTGGCTGCCGCAGGCGGTGGACGCGGTGCAGGAAGAAGGCGTGGGTCTGCCGCCGCTCACGCGCGGCAAGAGCGTACACGCCCGCCTTCAATTGTTCTGCAAGCAGCGCGGATTGCAGCCGCTCAAAGGGTATCGCGTGGAGACGGATTTTCCGTTTGGATTGATCCGCGCGTATCGCACTTTCTATCAGCCGCAGAACTTATTGGTCTACCCGGCGTTTCACCCACTGACAAATTTCGATGTGCCGACCGGCAGCCGCTATCAGCCCGGCGGCGTGGCGCTGGCGTCGCACCAGGGCGAATCGTTCGAGTTTCTTGGCAATCGCGAATATGTGGAAGGCGACAATGTCCGCGACATCGATTGGCGCGCGACGGCGCGCCTCAGCCGCCCGATCATCCGTGAGTACCGAGAGGAGTATTTCTTCCGGGTCGGCGTGGTGCTGGATACTTATGTCGCCGGTGGAGCGAACACAAAAGAGCGCGCGGCGGACTTCGAGCGCGCCGTCTCCCTATGCGCCGCTGTCAGTGATTACATGGCGCGGCAGGACTATATCGTCGATATCTTCGCCGCCGGCCCCGATCTTTACCATCTGACCGCCGGACGAAGCCTCGCGCACTTAGATCAGATTCTGGACATTCTGGCGTGCGTCGAGCCCGGCCCCGCCGAGCCGTTTGAAGTCCTGGAGCCGGAGCTTCAGGAAAACCTGTCGCGGATCACCACGGTGATCTGCGTCTTTCTCAACTGGGACGAGACCCGCCTCGCCTTCGCGCAGCGGATGGCGCAGGCGGGCGCGGGGGTCAAAGTGATCATCGTACGCAGCGGCGCCTGCACGATGGACCCCAGCGGCGGCACAGCGTTTACCGGCCCCATTCCCATCATTGACAAGGCGGCGTTCGACGCCGGCCCGGAGGAGCTATGACCACCGCCACGGCTCCCGCGCCATCTCCGAAAACTTTGTTCCGGCTTCCCTGGTCCGCCGAAGCCGCGATCTTCGTCGCCTACGCGGCCTTACTGATCAACGATCAGCGGTACGCATTGATCGGCGCGTTCGCGGTGCTGCTGCACATCTCACGCTACTTCGCGCTGCGCATTCCGCAGCGTTCGTGGATCGCATGGATCATCCGGATCGCCGCATACGGCCTGATCGGCAGCACTGCGGGCCGAAACGATCAGGGCAATGTCAGCCTGTTCGACCCGGCGACCGTCGACGCATTCGGCGTCATCTGCGCCGTGGAGATCGTCATTCAAATGTGGCGCGAGCGCCCCGGGGGCAGCCCGCCGGGAGCGATCACCATCGCCCTCGCCGCGCTGGTCCTGTCCGCCGCCTCCACAACCTATGACACGACGTATATCCGATGGCTGGCGCCCATCTACATCCTGTTTACCATGCTCTCGCTCCGCTCCTATACGCGCCGCCAAAGCGTGGGACAAGTTGGCCCCCCTTCGCGTCCCAATTGGCGCGTGCTGGGGGCGCGCGGCGTGGCGCTGCTGCTTGGATTAGGCGCGGGCGCCGCCGTTTACTCGGCGTTTGTGGTCTACCACGACAAGATCAACTCGATCGGCGAGAATGTCCTGACGCACACCCGCGCACCCGAGCGCAGCGCGCTGTCGTCGTCGCCAAGTCTTGGAGACAGTTTCGACAACGACGGCTCCCCCAGCCGCGTGCTGCGTATCAAAAATTTGAGCGGCGTCGCGCACCTGCGCGGATTGGTGTTCGATACCTACAACCACGGAAGCTGGAGCCCAACGCTGGAAGCGCGCAAGTTCTTCCCCGCCGGCGACAGAGTGCTCCTGCCGAACGCCCGAGGAGCGCGCGCGCATGTCACCTGCTTCGCGGACGGACTGCATATCCTGGTCGCGCCGCTGAGCGTCGCTGGCGTCGGCGGTCCCGAGTTGGGCGCTATCGAACGTTCGGCGGAGATCGGCAATCCGCTCAAGACGGATGTCGGCGCTCCGTACTATTACGACCTGATCCTGCCCCCGAACGAAGAGAACCAGGGAATATTCTGCGTCCCGCCCACGCCCGAAGAGCGCCGCCGCTGCCTGAACGTGCCGCCGGAGATTACGCCCGAAGTGCGCGCCCTGGCGCAAAAAATCGCAGGGAACGAGCCGGACGACCGCGCAAAAGTACAAGCGGTCACAAACTACCTGATCTCGAACTACTCGTACAGCCTCAACGTGCATATCGGCAAAGGGGATAAAGTCTCGGAATTCTTGCTGCACCAGAAGGCGGCTTATTGCGAGTACTTCGGCAGCGCCGCAGTCATCTTGTTACGCTGTGTCGGCGTGCCGAGCCGCTACGCCACGGGATATTACGCCCATGAAGGGGAAGCCGGCGGCGAGACTGTGGTCCGGCAGCGCGATTCGCACGCCTGGGCCGAAAGCTGGATCGAAGGCGTCGGCTGGGTTACCGTGGACGCCACGCCCGGAGGCGGCCGCCCGGACAAGCTTTATCCCGATACCCCCGCAGGCATGAAGATCTGGGAGACGCTCGCGGACAAAATTACCGATATACGCGAATGGCTCGCCCAGTTTAGTCCCGCCGTGCTCGGCGGCGCCGCCTTCGGCCTTCTCCTTCTGTATGCCGGAGCGCGCGCGCTGCTCGCACGCCGGCGCGGCGGCAAGACTGCTTTGCGCGAGAACGATTACACGCCAATCGACGAGGAGCTGAGACAGATCGCAGCCCGCTTTGAGACTGTGCTCAAACGCGTCAACGCCCCCTGCCCTCCCTCCCGTCCCTGGGGAGAGCATCTCAAAAAGCTCACCCAGCTGCCCAAAGCCGAGCAGCCAGACCTGGACTTCGAACGCGCGGACGATTTCGTCCGCTGCTATAACCTATTGCGCTTCCGCCGTGACGCCGATCCGGCTCTGCGGCGCGAGACGACTGATTTGATCGACACTTTGGAGAGAGGACTCACAGGTTCACGAAGATGACAATGGAAATCGAACGCAGCACAACACCGGGAGCCGCCGCGGCTTTGACGCAGTCCGAGTTCGCGGAAATCGTGAGCCGTGTCGAAGAGAATTTGGGATTGGTGATCCGGGGCAAATCCGAAAGCATTCGACTGGTCATGGTCGCTCTGCTCGCCGGTGGCCATGTCCTGCTGGAAGACGTTCCCGGCACAGGCAAAACAACACTCGCGAAATCGCTCGCGCGCTCGATCAGCGGGATCTTTCGGCGTATCCAGTTCACGCCCGACTTGCTCCCAGCGGACATCACCGGCACGAGCTTTTACCGCCCGGCGGATGGCACGTTCGAATTCCGCGAAGGCCCGGTCTTCGCAAACGTCCTGCTCGCCGACGAAATCAACCGAACCTCGCCGCGCACGCAGTCGGCCTTGCTGGAAGTCATGAGCGAGAACCAGATCACCATCGAAGGCCGCCGCAAAGACCTGCCCCAGCCTTTCTTCGTGATCGCCACCCAGAACCCAACCGAGTTCCACGGCACCTATCCCCTGCCCGAAGCGCAGCTCGACCGCTTCGCTGTCCGCGTGACCATGGGCTACCCGGACATTGCCCACGAGATGGAGATCCTCACGAGCCACCACGACCAAGATCCATTCGACGCCCTCAAGCCCCGCGTCAACGGCGAGGACATTCTCGCGATGCAGGAACGCGTCAAAACGATCAAGTTCGACACCAGCGTCGCCGAATACGTGCTTAAAATCGTGGACGCCACCCGCAAAGACGCCCGCCTCCGCCTCGGCGTCTCCCCTCGCGGCTCACTCACACTGTATCGCACCGCCCAGGCCCGCGCCGCCATCGACGGCCGCGACTTTGTCCTTCCCGAAGACGTCCGCGCCCTCGCTATTCCCGTGCTGGCGCACAGAATTATGCTGGATACGAAGGCAAAGTATGGCGGCGTACAGCCGAATCAGGTGATTGAGGAGATTTTGGAGACGGTGGCGGCGCCGAGGTAAAATCCCCCATACCATCAGCCTCTAAAGCCCAAGAGTGGCCTTTCCCTGCTTCAAACCTGCAGGCGAGAAAGGCCGATCTTGGGCTTATGTGCTTTTTGAATGAACGCTTGACAAGCAAATAAAGCAGTGATATAATCGTTTAACTCAAGCTTTTACTAATAATTTCCCGAAAGGGCTTCTTACCATTAATTCGCCGAAACATAAGTGTGCGGGCTTCACTCTCATTGAACTACTCGTTGTTATCGCAATCATCGCAATTCTCACCGTAATCCTCTTCCCTGTTTTCGCCCAGGCTCGGGAGAAGGCAAGAGCGATCTCCTGCGCAACCAGCACGCCCCTGGAGGGAATGGCCGTCGCGAGACATCAGGGTCGAACGAACATCGTCTTCTGCGACGGTCACGCCAAATCCATGACCCTGGGCGCCCCGCTCAAGACATCGAACCAGACCACATCGACTTGCGGAACATGGGAAACTCCCCCCAACCATTGCAGCCTGGTCTATTTCACGCGAGCCGACGGGCAATGATGATCACGAACTTCCAATCACAAGTCCAATGTCTGCTTTACGCCGCGATCACGCTGTCCTTGCTGACTGTTCCCGCCCACGGAGCGAATACAAAACGCGGCGAGACGAATATCCTTGACCAGAGAGCGCTCGCAACCGGTCATTTTGGCCATGACGCTCCGTGGTATCAGGAGAATATCCCGTTCTTTGATTGCTCGGATCCCAAAATTACCGAGATCTATTACTATCGCTGGAAGGTCTACAAGTCGCACCTTCGGGATTTGGGCGCTCGTGGTTACATCGTCACCGAATTCCTGGACGATGTCAGCTGGTCCCTCAAGCCCTATGAGAGCCTGAACGACGCCACGGGCTTCCACATCCACGAAGGCCGCTGGCTTCGGGATCGGCGCTACATGGATGATTATATCGACTTCATGTATCACGGCGGCAACGACCGGCATTTCAGCGAGGCGATTGCGGACGCCGCCTACTCCCAGTATCTTGTGGGTGCGGACCGTGAGTTCGCCGTCAAGAACTTGGAGGAAATGAAGCGTATCTACCAGATGTGGGATGACCATCGGGACGCCGCCAAAGGGTTATATTATATCGAGCCGCTGCTGGACGCCACGGAATACACAATTTCGTCCATCGACGCCTCGGGTGGGAAGGATGGATTTGGAGGCGGCGAGGCGTTCCGTCCGACGATCAACAGTTTCATGTTTGCCAATGCCCTGGCCATCAGCCGGCTTTCCGCGCTGGCAGGAGACGCGAAATCCGCGCGGGAATTTGCTACCAAGGCCGCGACTCTTCGGGACCGGACTCAGCAAGATCTTTGGAGTGAGGATTTCCAGCACTTTATCGACCGCTATCAGGTCAGCAATCAATTCGTACACTATTGGAGTTTCATCCGAGGAAGAGAACTTGCGGGCTACACGCCCTGGTACTTCGAGCTGCCTAGTCAGAACCCCAAATACGCGTCTTCGTGGCGTCACATCCTCGATCCCGATCGTTTGGGCGGCCCAGCTGGAATCCGAACGGTCGAACCTTCGTACGAGTACTATATGCGGCAATACCGATACGACAGGGAGGATGGGCAAGATAAAAAGGAGTGCCAGTGGAACGGCCCCAGCTGGCCATTCCAAACCACGCTGACACTGGGCGGCCTCGCGAACTTCTTAAACGACTACCCGAAACAAAGCGTCATCAGCAGCGACGATTACGTGCGCCTGCTCCGTCAATACACCGAGCAGCACTACCGGGATGGGCAGCCGGATTTGCAGGAAGACTACGACCCGAACACCGGGCGGGCGATTGTCGGCCTGAACCGAAGCCACCATTACAACCATTCCGGCTATGACGACCTCGTCATCACGGGGCTGGCGGGGTTACGTCCCCGCGCCGACGATATTCTGGAGGTCAACCCTCTCATCCCCACAGCCTTGAAGTCTAAGAATCCGATCACCTATTTCTGTCTGGAGAACGTGGCGTACCATGGTCGGCTAATCACCATTGTGTATGACCAGGACGGGAAACACTATCACCGGGGCTCTGGATTGTCCATTTGGGCGGATGGGCGGCTTTTGGTGAAATCGGCGCCGCTCGGACGGAAAACGGTGAAGCTCCCCAGGCAGGCAGCGCCGCTTCGCCGAAACAGTCCGCAACCTGCCAATCTGGCGGTGAATCTAACTCGAAACGGCTTCCCTGTCCCCAGCGCCTCCGCAAACAGCGATGCTGCGAATCTCTATCAGGCTATCGACGGCCGTGTTTGGTACTACCCGGAAGTGCGCAACTACTGGACCAACCTCGGCTCGCAAAGCAAGAGCGATTGGTTTAGCCTCGACTTAGGAAGCGTCAAAACCGTCCATTCCGTGCGCCTTTATTTCTATGGCGACGGCGTGAAGTTCAAGGCGCCCGTGAGCGCCGTGATCCAATACTGGACAGGAAGCGAGTGGAGGGACGCGCCCGGAGGCAAGAATGCGCCGCAGAGTCCCGTGGAGAATGGCGAGACGACGATCTCTTTCTTGCCTATCAAGACATCTCGTCTGCGTGTGGTCTTCCCAAATTCGGATAAGGCCGCAGTCGCACTGGTGGAGATAAAAGCCTACGGACCCCAGGTTGTCGCATCCCCGGAACGAATAGCGCCCGTTCCAGTGACGGGCCTGCCGCTCGAACTCGATGGCTTGCAGGGAGAAAACTCACGCACCGGCGAATTCAACGGCAAACGATGGCGTGACGCCGAAAATGGAGGCTTCTTCGCCTTCAATCTCAAGGTTGCGCCAAACACCGCGAACTCGCTTGTGGTGACTTATTGGGGAAGCGACGCCGGCAACCGACGCTTTGACATCCTGGTGAACGGAACGCATCTTGCGGAACAAACGCTGGAGAACAACCAGCCCGGTGAGTTCTTTGATGTGTCCTATCCCATCCCAGCAGATCTCACGCAAGGAAAACCCAGCGTCACCGTGCGCTTTCAAGCCAAGCCCGACGCGATCGCCGGCGGAGTATTTGGGGCGCATATCTCGGCTGGCGGTTAAAACCGCGCCTCTAAGAACGCAGAAACCCACCTGCGCGGGTTACATCATCGCAACCGATATCGCCTAGCAGAAACGTTTTATTCGTCGGTATCGTCAAGGGATATGTAGTCCCCGCAGGGGACTTCCGCGCTCTCGGAGGCGCGGTTTCAACCGCCTGCCGCCACACGCGAGGACTGCGGCGCAAGAGGAACAAATTGCATTACTCTGTATGGGGAACGGGCCGTACCGACGGGACCTCGTTCTTGTTCACCAAAAACGCGGCCGAGCTTTCAAAGTAGTCCAGCAAAATCTGCCGAAACGGCGCAAACTCGGGCGTGGCGTCCACGCCGGCCATCATGTGCGTCATCCAGGCTTCTTTTTCGGCTTCGCCGATGGTGAATGGAATATGCCGCATACGCAGGCGCGGGTGGCCGCGCTGGTCGCCGTATTGCGTGTGGCCGCCGAAGCGCTGGATCAGAAAGAGGGCCAGATGCTTTTTGGCGTCGGTCATATCCTTGGGGTACATCGGGCGAATCAGCGGCTCGTTTTCAATTCCCTGGTAAAACGCTTCTACTAAGGCGTAAAACGGAGCGTCGCCGCCGACTTTTTCGTAAATCTCGACTGTTGGGTCATCCATGGGATAATTATACCTTGCGAAGTGTCGAGGAGTTTTGATAGTGAATTTCTTGCAAACGGGGAACTCATCTCGTTTGTTTTGCCGTTATCGGCTTACGCGCCTCTCAGCGAGGGTTTCAATTCAGAGGCGCGCCCGGTATAATTACGGGTGGCTTTTGGCGCCGAAGCAGGCGCCCCGCCGGTGGGCTGAAGCCGATCGGACGGCAGATTTGAAATTTTCGCTGAAAGCATGCATACGACAGATCTTGTTTGGAGGAAAACGATGCCCCAGGTATTACCCGCCCTGACCTATGCGTTCAACGCCCTTGAGCCGCACATCGATGCGCAGACGATGGAAATCCATCACGACAAGCATCACGCCGCCTACGTGAACAACTTGAACGCCGCGATCGAGAAGCATCCCGAACTTGGCGACAAGACGGCGGAAGAGCTGATCAAGGACCTCGGCGCCGTTCCCGAAGACATCCGCACCGCCGTCCGCAACAACGGCGGCGGCCATGTCAACCACTCCCAGTTCTGGGAAACTCTGACCCCGGGCGGCGCGACCGCCCCGACCGGCGCGCTGGCGGACGCCATCGACGCGACCTTCGGCAGCTTCGACGCCTTCAAGACCGCCTTCAACGACGCCGGCGTCAAGCGCTTCGGCAGCGGCTGGGCGTGGCTCGTCAAGGGTGCCGACGGCAAGCTGGCGATTGTCAGCACCCCGAACCAGGACAACCCGATCTCCGAAGGCCACCTGCCGATCCTCGGCAACGATGTCTGGGAGCACGCGTACTATCTGAAGTACCAGAATCGCCGCCCAGAGTACCTGGGCGCCTTCTGGAACGTCGTCAACTGGGACATCGTCGGCGCACGCTTCGACGCTGCTGCTTAATCGATCTCAGAATTCGAGGGACGCGGGCATTATCCTGCGTCCCTTGTTTTGTTTGGGGCTTAGGGCCCTGGCATGTGTCCCGGTTATGAAACCCGGGCCTGGGAGCCTTCGGCTAAGCGTCCGTGCCGGACGCAAATGC
>NZ_JBDSQY010000320.1:0-20308 GCF_039929585.1 Capsulimonas sp. | reverse complement strand
GCGATGGACGTGACTTCCGGCCCTCCGCCCCGCGCGCCGAAGCCGCGAGCGAAGCTCCGGCCCCGGCTCCGGCGGCGGAAGCCCCTTCGGCAGTCGCTCCGCTGGCGCAGGATGACGACGAAGCGCCGCGCGCTCGTTTCCGCCCGCGCCGCTGATCCGGTCCTAACGGCCGGCGTTGCCGGCCGAGATCACAATCCTCAAGGACATCCCCATGCGTGGGGGTGTCCTTTTGTCCGCATAAGCCTTGTGGAATTTTACAAGGCGTGAGGTTCGTTTCCCATTATGATACAGCGTGAGGTTCTGCCCAACGGCATCCGAATCGTGACGGAAAATATCAGCTACGTCCAGTCGGTCGCGCTGGGCATCTGGGTGGGCGTCGGCGCCCGCGATGAAAGCGACAAACTGCGCGGTGTCTCCCATGTGATCGAGCACATGCTCTTCAAGGGCACTCCGTCGCGCACCGCGCAGCAGATCGCCGATGAGATCGACACGGTTGGCGGCGATATTAACGCCTTCACTTCCAAAGAAAACACGTGCTACCATGTCCGCGTGCTGTCCGAGCACGTCCCACTGGCGCTTGATATCCTCTCGGACATGTTCCTGAACTCGTCGTTCGATACCGAAGAACTCGGCCGCGAGAAGAACGTGATCTTGGAAGAGATCAAGCAGCGCGATGACGAGCCCGACGATCTAGTCCATGATCTCTTTGCCGAAGTCACATGGCCGACACACGTCCTGGGCAAGAGCGTCATTGGCACACCCGAGACCGTCTCCAGCTTCACCTCGGACGATCTGCGCAGCTACATCAAGAATTGCTACACGCCGGACACCATTGTCATCTCAGCGGCGGGCAATCTCAACCATGACGAAATCGTTGCGTATATCGCCGCCAAATTCGGTGATTTGACTGGCTCCGTGGCCGACTGGCGCGCCGCCGACACCACGCCGGTGTTTGCGCCCGGCAAGATCTATGTCGAGAAGCCGATTGAGCAAGTCAACCTGGTGATGGGTGTTCCCGGCGTCTCGCAGCAGTCCGACGAGAAGTACGCGCTGTCCATCCTAGACAATGTCCTTGGCGGCTCCATGAGCAGCCGTCTTTTCCAGGAGATCCGTGAGAAGCGCGGCCTGGCGTATTCCGTCGGCACCTACGCGCAGTCGTATCAAGAGGGCGGATACTTCGCCTTCTACGCCGGCACCGGCGTCGCGACATCAGAACAGGTCATCGAGCTGATTAAAGCCGAGTGCGTCAACATTCAAAAGAACGGCGTGACGGAAAAAGAGCTTCAGCGATCCAAGAACCAGTTTCGGGGCGGTATTGTCATGGGCCAGGAGAGCATGAACTCGCGCATGATGCGCATGGGCCGCAACGAGCTGAATTATGGCCGCGTGCTGCCGATCCAGGAGATCATGGACAAGATCAACGCCGTGACGGTGGGTGACATCGCGAGCCTATCGGAGCGCTTGTTTGCGAGCGAAGATTTCTCTATGGCGACCGTAGGCCCCGTGCCTGGCGGCGCTACGGAGACCGACGAAGACGAAGAAGAGACGGAGGAATAGAATGGCGATTACGGTAGTCGTCTCCGGCGCGAAGGGCCGGATGGGCAGTGAGACAGTCGGCGCGGTTATGGCCGAGTCCGACATGCAGTTGGTGGGCGAAGTGGACCATGGCGATGATCTTGGGGCCACGCTCGCGGCGCTGAAGCCGCTGGCGATGGTGGACTTCTCCGTCCCCAGCGCCGTGCTCGGCAACATCGAAACAGCATTGTCGCACGGCGTCGTCCCAATCGTCGGCACGACGGGCCTCGCGCCCGCCGATGTGGAGCACGTGCGTGAACTTTGCCGCACGCACAAGCTCGGCGCTTTGATCGCGCCGAACTTCGCCATCGGCGCGCTTCTCATGATGCGCTTCAGCCAGGAAGCCGCGAAGTACATGCCCGATGTCGAGATCATCGAGATGCATCACGAGCGAAAGCTCGACGCTCCCTCCGGAACGGCGGCCAAAACCGCCGAAATGATCGCCATCGGCCGCGAAAACGCCAAACCGACCCCGCTGCCCGCCGACGCCTTCGAAAAGATTCCCGGCTCGCGCGGCGGCAAGGGAGTAGGGGATGTGCCAGTCCACAGCGTCCGCATTCCCGGCTTCGTCGCCTCCCAGATGGTCATCTTCGGCGGCGCCGGCCAAACGCTCACGATCCGCCACGATTCGCTGGACCGCAAGTCGTTCATGCCCGGCGTCGTGCTCGCCCTGCGCCACGCGCCTGCGATGGCGGCGAACTGCGGCGAACTGATCTACGGCCTGGAGAATCTGCTCTAAGTCAGGCCCCAAGATGCCCCCCAGGATGGGGCCGGGGCCGAAACCCAGTACGAATAAACGAGGTCACGCCATGATCGCAGCGCAGCGTCAATTCCGACATCTCTACTTCGCCATTCTGGCGTGCGCCTCCTCAGCGTTGTCTGCATACGCGGCTCCGGTATTCCCCAAAGACACCGGGGCGCGTCCGCTGTCCTTCACTGGTGTGAACCTCGCCGGCGGCGAGTTCGGCGACGTGAAGCCCGGAACGCCCCCGATCTATGGCCAGAAGTTCATCTATCCCTCGGCTACTGAGTTCGATTACTTCGCTGGCAAGGGTGTGAACATCATCCGTCTGCCCTTCCATTGGGAAGTGCTTCAGCCGGAGATGAACAAGCCGCTGGACCCTACTGAGCTGGCGCGTCTGCAATCTGTCGTTCAGTCCGCCAACGATCACCATTTGACCGTTATTCTCGATCCCCACAACTACGCGCGTTACTACGGCAAAGTCATCGGAACACCCGACGTTCCCGCCGAAGCCTTCGCCGACTTCTGGTCGCGTCTTTCCACGAATTTTCAGCACAATCCCCGCGTCTGGTTTGGCCTAATGAACGAGCCGCACGACATGCCCACGTCTCAATGGCTCGGCGCCGCCAACGCGGCCATCGCGGCGATCCGCAAAACTGGCGCAAATAATCTCATTCTGGTTCCCGGCAACAACTGGACCGGCGCGCACAGCTGGGTCGGCGACGGCGCGGACGCCAACGGCAACGTAATGCTGGGCGTTAAGGACCCTGCGAAGCACTACGCCTTCGAAGTGCATCAGTATCTGGATAGCGACAACTCGGGAACGCACAAAGAAGTCGTCAGCCAGACGATTGGCGTGGAGCGACTACGGACATTCACCGAATGGTGCCGCCAGCATCATGTGCGTGGGTTTCTGGGTGAGGTCGCGGTCGCTGAAAATTCAGACGGCAAAGCGGCTATCGAGAATATGCTGGTGGATATGGAAAAGAACCGAGACGTCTGGGTGGGATACACGTGGTGGGCGGCGGGGCCATGGTGGGGCGAGTATATGTTTTCGCTGGAGGCAAAGGGTGGGGTAGATCGGCCGCAGATGGGGTATTTGAGCGGGCATTTACAGGAGAAGCGCTAGGCCATATTCTTCGAGACCTATTCCCCCGCGCTTTAGCGCGTTTCCCCCTTTTCCCAGTGAAGGGCTAAAGCCCGGGAAAAGGGGCGTTCATCATTACAGCCCTGGCAAGTTTTGTCATAGCCGCCGAAGAGTTTTATGATCCGAAAACTCTTTTCAACAAACCGGAACACTCGACTGGAATCTATTTTTCAGCACCCCTTTTCCCGCCCGAAGGGCCTTGCTGGGAAAAGGGGGAAACGCGCTAAAGCGCGGGGAATAGGTCCTTCACCGCACCGTCGAAGCCACCCCCGTCGGGTTCAATTGCTGGCGCATCTTTCGCTCCCGCAGTCTCAATTTCAATGGGATCTGCATCGACTCCCAAATGACCTGCTTGGACATCTTCGACTGGCCCGCGCGGCGTTCGACGAAGATGATCGGGACTTCTACAATGTGAAATCCGGCGATGAACGCCCGGAATGTCATCTCCACTTGGAAAGAGTAGCCGTTAGATCTGACGGAGCCTAGCTGAACGCGCTCCAGCACTTGCCGCTTGTAGAGGCGGTAGCCGCTGGTGCAGTCGTTGACGGGCAGGCGCGTGACGGTGCGGACGTATTTGTTGGCGCCCCATGACAATAAGATTCGGCGCAGGGGCCAGTTAATGACCGAGATGCCGTTCAAATAGCGGGAGCCGACGACCACGTCGGCGGTCTCGGCGGCTTCGAGCATGGAGGCGAGATAAAGCGGATCGTGCGAAAAGTCGGCGTCCATTTCGATCATGGCTTCATAGCCGCGTTCTAAGGCCCATTGGAAACCCGCGATGTAGGCGCGGCCAAGACCTTCCTTCGCCGTGCGGTGCAGCACGTGGATCTTGCCGGGAAACTCGCCGGCGAGTCGATCGGCGATGGCGCCGGTGCCGTCGGGAGAATTGTCGTCGACGACTAATATCTGGACATTCGGAGCGTGACTGAAGACGAGGGCGGACAGCTTTTCAAGGTTGTCCGCTTCGTTGTAGGTAGGGATTACGACAACTGCATTCATTTTATGGTATTCTAATCCTTAGGATCGCTCACGTCCTCCCGTGTTGTGGTTATTGGGTGAAATAACGCTCAACCCCAGGTCGTCTATGCCTTTCGGACGCAAAGTCGCTAACAGAATTCTGCTCGCCACGGTCACTCCGCTGCTCGTCATGTTCGCATGCGGGCTGGGGGTTGCTTACTTTTCCGGGCTGGAACCCCATATTATTCGCTATGTGGTGCTGCAACTCCTTGTGCTGGCGCCGGCTTTTGTGCTTGTTTGCCTGATGACACGCCGATTTGCCGTCCGTTTAGCCAATTTGCGGCGCAGCGCTGAGCGAATCGAGCACGGAGACTTCGCCGCGCGCCTCTCCACGCAGTCGGAAGGCGATGAGCTGTCGGACCTCGCAGGCGCCTTCAATCGCATGGCGGACGTGATCGCCGCCCGCGAAACATCCCAGCGCGAACAGAATCATATTCTCGCGACGCTCAATCATCGGATGGAATCGGTCCTGAACGCGACCAACGATGGCATCGCGATGCTGGACCGGGGCGATCGTTTCACGCTGGTCAACCGACGATTCTGCGAACTGCTGGGCGCACGCGCCGATCAGCTGCTCCACCAGACGGCCGGACAGGCGCTGGAGGAGATGCCGGAGGCAGGAACGACTGAAGCACGGGAGCTGTTCCATAAGGTAATCGAAATCACGCGGCAGGGCGCCGACGGCGTTGTCGGCGTCTCCGAGCACACCGTTGAGCTGCGCGTTCCGGAGCGACGGTTCGTACAGGTCTACACAGCGCCGGTATTGACCGATGAAGAAGGCGAGTGGGTGGGGCGGATCCTGGCCCTGCGCGACGTCACGCGCGAAAACGAGCTGGACCAGATGAAGACGGACTTTATCTCCGTCGTCTCGCATGAACTGCGCACGCCGCTCACCAGCATCCGGGGCTACACCGATCTGCTGCTCTCCGGCGCGAGCGGCGAGGTGTCCGAGCTGCAGCAGGAGTTTTTGGGGATCATTCAGGCGAGTACGAACCGGCTCTCCAATCTCATCAACGATATTCTCGATATCTCGCGTATCGAGTCCGGACGGATCAAGCTGCGGCTGGAGCCGATCAATTATCACATGATCGTCGCCGATGTCCTGCGGTTGATGAAAGCCTCGGCGGACGAAAAAGACATCACGTTCGACGCCAGCATGCCCGAGCAGCTGCCGATTGTGCGCGGCGACGCAGACAAAGTCACGCAGGTTCTGACGAACCTGGTCAGCAACGCCATCAAGTACACGCCGTCCGGCGGCTGGGTGAAGCTGCTGGTGGAGATGACGGATGACAAGCAGATCCAGACCTGCGTGCAGGACAGCGGCATCGGCATCAGCCGCGAGGATCAGAAGAAGCTCTTCCAGAAGTTCTTTCGAGCAGACAATTCCAGCACCCGCGAAGCGGGCGGCACCGGCCTGGGATTGGTCATCGCCAAAACCATCGTCGAGCTGATGGGCGGCGCCATTTGGGTGGAGAGCGCGCCGGAGCGCGGCAGTCGATTTTATTTCACGCTGCCGATCGCGACAGAATCCGGAATGGAGCAGCAGGCGGATCAAGTCGTTCTGCCCGATCGCGGCATCGGACTGGTCTTACTGATTGACGACGATCCATATATGCGCGGCTTAGTGCAGCATCAGCTGCACCGGCGCGGTTACGGCGTGATCGTTTCGGGAAGCGTGCCGGAGGCGCTGCAAAAGGCGCGGCAGCACAAGCCAAATGCGATCCTGCTGAATTTCATGATCGCCGATTTGGACGGATTGCGGATTTTGGCGGCGCTAAAGGAAGATCCGGCGACGGAAAGTATCCCACTGATCATGGTTTCCGTCGCCAGCGACCCCGCACGCGGTATACTATCACTGGGAACGTTTTCACTGCTGCGCCATCCCGGCGACGATTATCGGCTGGCGCGCGTGATTCAGGATGTGGCGGGGCATGGTGAGCAAGAGGCTCCCAGCATGGCTCTGCTCGTCACTCCCGCCGAAGGCGGGTGCTTTGGGGACGAGCGTGAGGAAGTGCTTGCGCGGACCAACAGCACGCTGGCGGAGGCCGGGATCACGATCTGCGCCGCGATGACTGCGTCGGAAGCGCTGACGCTGGCGATCACCGAGTCCGCCGCGATAATTTTGATCGATATGGAGATACCCGCCGATCAAATGGAGCAACTGATCACGGCGCTCAAGGTGGAAGAGGAAGCGGCGAGAATACCCATCGTCTTCCTGTCGAACGATCTGTCGGACCGAGGCGTGCGCCGTTTGGCCGGGCTGCAATCGACGGATGCAAACGCGGTTTTGGATTATTTGTGCGAACAGGTGAAGGACGCGGTAGAGAAGCCCACGATCGGTCTTCATCCCGTCAACGCTTCGTTCGGTTAGTTAATACCATCGAGAAGGAACTGAGGAGATGAGTCAATACAATGTCGCCGTCGTTGGCGTCGGAGCCGTAGGCGAAGAGATCTTGCGAGTGCTGTCGGAGCATCATTTCCCGGCGAAATCGATCAAAGTCCTGGCGCGCACCCCGCGTACGATCTGTGTGGATGGGAAAGACTATCAAGTCGAAGCGACGACCGCCGAGGCGTTTGACGGCGTGGATATCGCCCTGTTCGCCGGCACCGAAGGCGAAAAAGGCGCGGCCGTCACGTTCGGCCCTGGCGCCGCCGCGCGCGGATGCGTGGTAATCGACAACGGCGCGGATTTCCGAATGCGCTCCGATGTCCCGCTGGTCGTGCCGGAAGTCAACGCCGACGCCCTCATCGAGCACAAAGGCATTATCGCCAATCCTAACTGCTCCACCGCGCAATTGGTGTTGACCCTCAAACCCATTCATGACGCCTTCAAAATCAAGCGCGTATTGATCTCCACCTATCAGGCCGTCTCCGGCGCGGGCGGCGCGGCGGTGGATGAGCTTCAGGCGCAGACGACGGCGCTGGGCGAAGGCCGCCAGATTTCTTCTCCTGGACCGGCGTTTCCGGTGCAGATCGCGGCGAATGTGATCCCCCAGATCGGCGGCTTCGATGATGCCGGCTATACCTCCGAAGAGATGAAGCTGGTGCATGAGACGCGTAAAATTTTAGGCGATGACAGCATCGCGATCACGCCCATGATCACGGCGCGCGTGCCGGTGTTCGTCGGCCACTCGGAATCCGTTTATATTGAGACCGAAAAGCCGATCACTCCGAACGAAGCCCGTGAACTGTGGCGCGCGTTCCCTGGCTTGAGCGTGGTGGACGATATTCATGCGGACGACCCGAGCCTGCGTTACCCGACCCCTCTAGCGGCGGCGCACAAGGACACGACCTATGTCGGTCGCGTTCGCCAGGATCTGGGTAATAAGAACGGATTGACCTTTTGGGTGGTGAGCGACAATCTGCGCAAGGGCGCCGCGACCAACGCCGTGCAGATCGCCGAGGCGCTCGTCGAGCGCGGCTTAGTTAAACGCGGGGCTTAAGAAAGAATGCGCCCGAGTTTCTGAGCCAGAGCGTGACTTACGATTGCGCCGCCGGTTCCCGTCGTTCGATTTTTGGAAAACAAACATGTCCGAGACACTACAGACCCCAATGTTCGGTCGCGTCGCGACCGCGATGATTACGCCGTTTCACGCTGATGGCTCACTCGATTTGCCCAGCGCGGAACGGCTGGCGAATTACTTGCTCGATAATGGAACCGACACGCTCGTTGTCGCCGGCACGACGGGCGAAAGTCCCACGCTGTCGCACTCCGAGAAGCTGGAGCTGTTCCGAGCCGTCAAGAATGCAGTCGGTAACCGGGCGAAGGTGATGGCCGGCGTTGGCAGCTTCAACACCCAGGAAACGATCGGGCTGTCCCGCGAAGCGCAGGCTTGCGGCGTGGACGCGCTTCTCGTGGTGGCTCCCTATTACAACAAGCCCTCGCAAGAGGGACTTTATCGGCACTTCGAGGCGGTCGCTGCGGCGACGCCCTTGCCGGTGATGCTTTACAACATTCCAGGACGCACCAGTATTAACATCGAGCCGACGACAGTGATCCGTCTGGCCGGTATTGAGAACATTGTGGCGATCAAAGAATCGCCGCAGCAGTTCGATCAGGTCAACCAGATCGTCCAGAACGCGCCGGACGACTTCCTTGTCTATAGCGGGGACGATCCTCTGACATTGCCTATCCTCGCCGTCGGCGGGGTGGGCGTGGTCAGCGTCACCGCCCACGTCATCGGACGTGACCTGCAGAAGATGATCTCTGCATATCTCCAGGGCGATTGGTCGACCGCGCAGCGTATCCATAAGTCGACGCTGGCGCTCACCAGGGCCCTTTTCTGCGTTCCTAATCCCGCGCCCACCAAAGCCGCTCTCTCGCTCCTCGGAGTGACTACGGGAGAAACCGTACGGCTGCCTCTGGTGGAGGCGCCGGATCGGGAGCGCGCTCTGATCCAGGCGGCCTTGAAGGAATACGGACTTCTGGGCGCCTAGCACACTCACCGGCGTTGGGGCGCGGCTGACCGCGAGTTGGCGCGCCGCGCCCCAACGGCTTTTCCTCTTCGGAATATTCATGGCAAACAAAACACCTAAAACAGACACACTCCAAATTATCCCGCTGGGCGGGATCGGCGAAATCGGCAAGAACATGACCGCCATTCGCTGCGGCGACCAGATCGTCGTCATCGACTGCGGTCTGTCGTTCCCCGGCGCCGAGCAGCTCGGCGTCGATCTCGTCATCCCGGACATCTCCTATCTCCTGGAGCACAAGGAGATGGTCCAGGGAATTATCCTGACCCACGGCCACGAGGACCACATCGGCGCGCTGGCGTTCGTGCTCAAGCAGCTCAACGTCCCGGTCTACGGCACCCGCCTTACCATCGGCTTCACCAAGGGCAAGCTCGCCGAGCATCGCGTGCTGGACAAAGCCAAGCTGCACGTCTTCGGTGCGAACGATAAGTTCCGTCTCGGCGTCTTCGAGATCGAGCCGTTTCGCGTGGCGCACTCGATCCCGGATGCGGTCGGCTTCGCTGTCCACAGTCCCGCCGGCACGCTCGTTCATACGGGCGACTTCAAGTTCGACCAGACCCCCGTGGATGGCCAGCTTTTTGACATCGCCAAACTGACTCGCATTGCCCAGGAGGGCGTTCTCGTCCTTCTGTCCGACTGTACGAACGTTGAGCGCCCAGGCTTCGTGCCGAGCGAAGCGACGGTCGCCGGCGCTTTAGAAAACATCTTCCGAGCGGCTCAAAGACGCGTCATCATGGCGTGTTTCGCTTCCAACGTGCACCGTGTCCAGACCGCCATTGACATGTCCGTGAAGTACGGCCGAAAGGTCGCCTTGATGGGCCGGTCGATGGAGCGCAACATGGAGATGGCGCAGCAGATGGGCTATCTGCGCGTTCCCGAAGGCACGCGCATCCGTGCGGACGAGATCGAAGATTACTTCCCGCAGCAGGTCACCGTCATCACCACCGGCTCGCAGGGCGAGCCGATGGCGGCCCTGTCGCGCATGGCGGTGGATGACCACCGCAAGATCAAGATCGTCCCCGGCGACACCGTCATCCTGGCCGCCTCCGCCGTCCCCGGCAACGAGGACGCCGTCTGGCGCACTGTCAACCATCTGTTCCGTCGCGGCGCCGAAGTCATCTACGATTCGATTGCCCCGGTTCATGTGTCAGGTCACGGCTACGCGGAAGAGCTGAAGCTGATGCTGAACCTCGTCGATCCGCAGTATGTGATGCCGGTCCACGGCGAATATCGGATGCTGCATCGCTACGCGCAGATCGCGGGCGAAATGGGCTGGCCGCAGGAAGATGTCATCCGTGCCGAAATCGGCGACATCATTGAAGTCAGCGAGGAAGTCGCGGGCGTCGTCGGCCGCGTCGAGAAGTCCGGCGCTGTCTTAATTGACGGAACCGGCATCGGCGATGTCAGCGAGATCGTCCTGCGCGACCGCCTGCACATCGGCCAGGACGGCTTCTTGGTCCTTGTCGTCGGCGTCTCCGCCGAGACAGGCGAGATCGTCTCCGGCCCCGAAGTGATCTCACGCGGATTTGTCTACATGGACCAGTCCGAAGCGCTCGTCGAGGAGATCAAGACGGTCATCATCGAGAAGATCAAGCACCTTCCCGAGGAAGACAACGACTGGATGGTCGTTCAGCAGGACCTGCGCGACGCCGTCGGCAAGTTCCTCTACAAGAAGACCCAGCGCCGCCCGATGATCCTGCCAATCCTGCTGGATTTGTAGGACTTACAATCAAGTCCCCGGTTATAAAAACCGGGTCTGGGAAGCGCTGCGCGCTAACCGTCCGTGCCGGACGGACAAATTATGGGTTGTCGATTGTCTATAGTTTGTTTGTCCGGCACGGACAATTAGCCGGAGGCTTCCCAGACCCGGATTTCATATCTGGGGCAAATGCCCGCCTAATAAGCGGGCGCCAAGGAAACCATTCCCATGGAAATCACGGAACAACAAGTTCTGGCTCAGCTCCGCAAGGTGATTGACCCGGACTTACATAAAGATCTCGTCACGCTCAACATGATCAAGAAGGTCGTGATCGAGGGATCACACGTCTCGTTCACGGTCGAGCTAACCACGCCGGCGTGTCCGCTGAAGGAAGAGATTGAGAACATGTGCCGCGAGGCCGTGGGCGAAATCCCTGGCGTCGAGGAAATCTCGATCGAGATGACGGCGAATGTCCGCGCAAACCTGGGCAAGGGCGTGCCGACTCAGCAGCCGCTGCCGGGAGTGAAGAACATTGTCGCCATTGCCTCGGGCAAAGGCGGCGTCGGCAAGAGCACTGTTTCGGCGAACATCGCCTGCGCGCTGGCGCAGATGGGCGCCAAGGTCGGCTTGATGGACGCCGATATCTATGGGCCGTCGATCCCGCTGATCATGGGCGTCGAGGACGAGAAGCCCATCACGGATGAGAAGAAGGAAAAGCTTCTTCCGATCGAACGGTACGGCGTCAAGATCATCTCCATGGGATTCTTGCAGCCGAGCGGTTCGGCGGTTATCTGGCGTGGCCCGATGGTCGCCAAAGCCGTGCAGCAGTTCCTGCGCGACGTGGAGTGGGGAGAGATCGACTATCTGATCGTGGACCTGCCTCCGGGCACCGGGGATGCGCAGCTGACGCTGGCGCAGGCGATTCCGCTGTCGGGCGCGGTCGTCGTTATGACGCCGCAGGATCTCGCCGCCGCTGTCGCGGTGAAGGCCGTCGCGATGTTCAGGAAACTGGATGTGCCGATTCTGGGCATTGTCGAGAACATGTCCTACTTCCTCTGCCCGACATGCAACTCGCGCCACCATGTGTTCTCGCACGGCGGCGGTGAGCAGGCGGCGGAGGCGCTGAATGTGCCGTTCTTTGGCGGTATCCCGCTGGCGATCGATATCGGCGCCGACGCCGATCAGGGAACGCCGTCCGTGGTTCTGAATCCCGATGGCCCGTATGCCCAGATCTTCCGGGAAGTGGCCGAACGGATCGCCGCGCAGGTGAGCGTTCGCGCCCGAGCCTTTATCCCGCTCGCCATGAACGCATGATCATCGTTGTGAACGCATGACTATTCTTGAGCTTGTTCTGATCTCGATCGGGTTCTTTTTCGGCCTGGGCGCAACCGCCTGGCTGACAGTGCGCTACGACCTCCGGAAGCCCAACTTCCGGGGCGAGCGGATCCCCAGTATTGCCGGCCTCGCCTTTGTGCTGGCCGGCGATTTCATTTACGGCTTTGAATGGCTCGCCGGCGGCCCCGCGAGCCGTGTCTTCGCAGCCTACTTCCTGGTGCTGATCGGGTTTGGGATACTAGGGATGTACGACGACCTCGCCGGCGATCGTTCTGTGGGCGGCTTTCGCGGTCATTTCCGAGCGCTCGCGCAGGGGCGGCTGACCACCGGCGCCGTCAAGGCGCTGGGCGGGGGAGCGGTGGCCCTGGGCGCCGGATGGCTGATGGGGAACGGCGATCTCTGGCGCTTCGCGCTTGCGGCCGCACTGATCGCGCTGAGCGCGAATTCGCTCAACTTGCTGGATTTGCGTCCAGGCCGCTGCCTCTTTGTGTTCTTCTGCTCCGCCGCCGTGCTGACAGCTGTTCTGGCGAACGTGCATCAGATGAATGTGGGATTTGCGCTGTTTATCGCCGTGGGGATGGCGGCGGTCATTTATCCGATGGACGCCGCCGGTCAGGCGATGATCGGCGACACTGGATCGAACTCATTTGGGGCGGTGCTGGGAGTGGCGGCGAGCGCAATTTTGCCGCTGGCCTGGCAGGCGGTCGTTGTGGTTCTGCTGATTGGGTTTCAGTTCTGGTGTGAGCGCAATTCGCTTTCGAAAACCATTGATGCAAATCCGTTCCTACGCGGCCTCGATCGCAAGATCGGCGTCCGAAGATAAGCGTACGGCCCCCTGGAATGTCGCGCCGTAGCGCTCCGATGTGCAGTCTTCCACATTGACGCCCTGATCGCCGGACGAATGAATAAATCGACCGTCGCCAATCGCCATTCCGATATGCGTGATTCTGGATACGCCTTCGCGCTGGAACGCCAGCAAGTCTCCCGGCGCTAGGATCGCGTTCTCCAGTGAGCGCCCGTCATCGCATCGGGCGAAGCGGCGGTCGGCGAACTGCTGATAGGCGTCGCGAAGCAGCTGTACGCCGCTGAGACGATAGGAAAGCTGAACGAACCCCGAGCAGTCAATACCAAACGGCGTGACGCCGCCCCAAAGGTAAGGCGTGCCGATCAGACGCTTGCCGACTTCCACGGTGTGCTCGCCGACCGCCTCCAGGACACGCCGCTTCAGCGACGCGATATCCAGTGGCATGTCCGTTGACGGCGCGGCTATGGCGTCGATCCCCGCCTTTGGCTCGTGAGAGATATCCAGGCACATCCGGTGAATATAGGCGACTTTATCCTGAGTGAGCAGGATCGGAATAAAATCGCCAACGGAGGGACGCTGGGCCAGGGTGACGCGGCTGCCGACGCAGAACTTCACAATCAGTTCTGATTCGATGGCTGGCTCGGAAAAGATTTCGGCGAAGAGGGTGGCGATGGAGGTTTTGAGGAAGTCGCCGTCATCGTATGTGGGGAGCAGGGCGTCGGCGCGAATCCAGCCGGTGTATGTGTCCGGCAGCGTGATGTGACACATACCGTCCGCCTCGCCAATCACGCGGACAATCTCTCCAAAGATTGCCTGCGTGACGGTTTCAGACGAAGTGGACGGCTCGCGATAGACATTGGCGACATTGCGCCGCACGGAGAAACCGCTCACTCGAAGACGATCTCGGTTCGTTCGCCCACACGGATACGGTCGCCGTGCGTCAACTGAATTTCCTTGAACTCACGGATCTGTTCGCCATTCAGGATGGTGCCGTTGGTGCTGCCGACATCGACCACAAAATATGCATTGCCGCGCTGGCGGACTTCGGCGTGCTTGCGGGAGACGCCGTCGTCGAGATCGACTTCGATGTCCGGATAGTTCTGCGTGTCGCTGTCCGGTCGGCCGATCGTGGTGATTTCTTTTTCCAGCGGGTAGGTGGCGGACAGGTTGCGCAGCTTCATGACGAGGCTGTGCTTCTGAATCTCCACTTCCGGCTGCGGCGCATCCATTTTGACGATGAATGGGGAGACCTTGGGAATGGAGAAATCGCTGGCCGGAGCGCCAAATCCGCCGCCTGTGGGCGCGCGAGGCTGTTCGAATGTAAGCTCCGGCTCCTTGTAAGGAGTCGCGGGTTGGGAATAAGTGTTCGGGCTGTAGATATGCCGCTCGTCGATTTCCGCTTCCTCCGGCGCGGGAGCGCCGCCGCCCATGAATGTGCCGGGCTCAATGACCGGTTCGGGGGCCGCCTGAGGCTGCGTGTTTTGCAGATACGAAGTGAGATCGAAGTCCTGCGTATTTTGCGCGGGCGGCGGGGACGCCGGCTGAGCCGGGAACTTGTTGTTTTGGAGAGAGCGGATCTCGGCCGTCAGACTATTCGACTCTTCACGGATTGCGCGCGCCTCGTCCCGAAGGGAGGAAGGCGTGACGCCGCCGTAGGCTGGCTCAGGATCGTCAAACGAAGGAGCCTTGTAACTGTCATTGGCTGCGGGCGCGGTCGGGGTCCAGCCAAACGATGAGGTGTCCATCGACGTGTGGCGGCTGTCCGTTCGGAATGCGTCGTTATCCAGGTCAAGTACAAACGCGCTGCGCTTGTCGCCTTCCATATCGGACGCGTCGTCCGGAAGCTGCGGGGAAGTTGCTTCGGCGTCCGGATTCTGGCCGTCCGGCTCGTCGGTCGCCTCATCGGCGCCAGGCTTATCCTTCCGTATCTTCCATCCCATAAATGCGTTCGCTCCTTAAACCGGCGCTGTCTCCGTCGATATCCGCCCTGATGGCGAGGCCAAACTGGGTCAATGATATTGACGCAAATCGCAACGAAACTATGGAACCAGTATAACACCTCGGTTTTCGGCTGTCAAGTAAGTAGGCGTCTCTAGCGGACAGTCTTACAGTAGAAAGCAAGATTGCGGCGTTATTCTATATTGAGCTATAATAATACAGGATACGAATACAGATTATGAGCGGCAATCGCTTCGACTTTTTAGAATTTTCCGATGACCGGCAGCCCGAGCGTCCGGCGGCTCCCGATGACGGGATTGAAGAGACGGGAATCAACGCGTCTCCCGCCGGTTTGCGCGGCTTAGTGGGCCCAGATGGCCGTCCTGTGTCCGAGGTCGGCGCGTCCAGCGATCCACGCGGCTACCAGGATTTTCTCGATCAGAACCAATCGGACGATCCCCTCAACGGCCCACGCGATCAAGAGTCGCGCGGGGCGACGATGCGGCCGATGGAAGTCATCGGCGAGCGCGGGGAGCGCGCCGGCCAGTTCAACTTTCCGACGGGAATTGCGGTCGATTCGCGCGGCATTTTGTTTGTCGCCGATTCCTACAATCACCGAATTCAGCGGATCACTCCGGACGGCGCCGTCTCGGCCATCGGATCTAAAGGAATTGGCTACGCGCAGTTCCTTTCTCCGCAGGATGTGGCGGTCGACCGCCGCGATGCGTTTTATGTCGTGGAGCAGGGAAACCACCGCGTCCAGAAGTTCAGCGCCACGGGCCGCCAGGAGCTGATCTTTGGACGCCGCGGACACTTGCCAGGGGAATTCTTCGGCCCGACCAGTATCGCGGTGTCGCCGATGTCCGGCGATATCTATGTTGCGGACACTGGTAACTTCCGCGTACAGCGCTTCGATCAGAAGGGACGCTTTCTGTCGCAGATCACATCGTCCGGCAAGGGGCTGATCAGCCCGCAGTCGGTCGAAGTAGACCATCACGAAAATGTCTATATTGTCGATACGCTCGGCCATCGAATCATTCAGTGCGATCCGACCGGGCGTGAGTTCCTGGCGATCGGTCGGCGTCGGCGTACGGACACGGATTGGATCGACGCGCCGTTTATCGAGCCGCGCGCCTGCGCCGTGGATATCGCGGGCTTTCTGTTCGTTGCGGACGGCGGCGAGCCGCTTGGCCAGGAAGGGAAACCTGCGGGACGCATCCATATCGTCGATCCGATCTCGCGCCGCAACGAAACGGCGATCGAGCATCTAGGGCGCAACCTCGACCGCATGACGCGCCCGACGGGGATTGCGATCGCTCCGGCGTTCACTCCGGACCCGCAAACGGGGCTGCTGCGCAACGAGATCTACGTGGCGGATACAATGAACCACCGCATCATCCGTATGGGATGGGTGGGATGACACAGAAAGGCGAACGCCATGGCGGTTTATAAGAAGCACTTCACCGTGCAGGAGGCGCGCGCGCAGATACCCAGCCTCCGCAAGCGGCTCATTCGACTCCACGATCTGCTCGCAGAGGCGCGGGCAGATCAGACGCACGAGGGCGTTGTTGTGACGGCGATCCTGCGCGGCAACGGCAAGGGGCCGATTTTGACCGGCGTCGGGTCGCGCAAAGACGAAGCGCAGAAGATGATCGAGGCGATCGCCGAACAGGGCATCCAGATCAAGGATTTGCAGACGGGGCTGGTCGACTTTCCACATTTCCTGAACGGCGATCCCGAGCACGAGGTGCTGCTTTGCTGGCGACTGGATGAAGACACCATTGAGTACTGGCACGAGATCGACGGCGGATTCGCCGGACGCACTCCTCTCTAATCTCATCAAGCAACGGGCGTCAGAACTTGGCTTCGCCCTCTGCGGCGTGGCGAACGCCGACCCGCCTCCGCACCACCGCAAGTACCAGCAATGGCTTGCGGAGGGCAGGGCGGGGGAAATGATGTACCTGCACCGCCAGGAGCCCAAGCGCGGCGACCTTTCCGAAGTGCTGCCGGGCGTCCGGTCCGTGGTCAGTCTCGCCTGGAACTACTCGCCTGAAGACGGCCGCCCTTCCGATCCGCCTCAAACCGAGTATCTTACGGGCGCCGTCGCCCGCTATGCGCGGTTCGACGACTACCACGATCTCATTTGGGCGCGCCTCCAATCCCTGCTCGACACGATCCTCGCCGAATGCCCGGAAGCCCACGGTAAGCTCTACTGCGACACCGGCCCGATCACCGAACGCGACCTCGCCATGCGCGCCGGCCTCGGCTGGATCGGAAAGCACACCAATCTCATTTCCCGTGAGCTTGGCAACTGGTTCTTCCTTGCCGAGATCTTACTCGACATCGATCTGCCACATGACGCTCCCGAAGTCCCGCACTGCGGCTCCTGTACGCGCTGCATTCCCGCCTGTCCGACCGGCGCGATTGTCGCGCCGTACACGCTTGATGCCCGCCGCTGCATTTCCTATCTCACCATCGAGCTCAAAGGGGCAATCCCCATAGAACTGCGTCCCCTGATTGGTACACGCATCTATGGCTGCGACGAATGCCTCGCCGTTTGTCCCTGGAATAAGTTCGCACACAGGGCGACCGACACATCCGTTCAGCCGCGCGCGGATTTGACAACGCCTGACTTGCTGGAGCTGCTCGCGCTGGACGACTTGGGGTTTCGAGAGAAGTTTGCTCGTAGCCCAATCAAGCGCACGAAGCGTCGGGGGCTTCTGCGCAACGTCTGCGTCGCTTTGGGTAACTTGGGCGATCCACGCGCCATTCCAGCGCTGACAGCAGCGCTGGAGAACGATCCCGAGCCGCTGGTGCGTGAGCATGCGGCGTGGGCTTTGGAAAGGATTGCAGAGAAGAATGCCGTCGATTGATCGCGTAAGTTTAGGCGGCTGGCGGTTAAAACCGCGCCTAGACGAGCGCCAAAATCCGCCTGCGCGGGTTAAAGACCGTAGATCGATTGTCACAATCCACGAATAATGGCATTGAGTCCGCGCAGGCGGACTTTTGCGCTCGTCTAGGCGCGGTTTCAACCGCCAGCCGATCAGAACCTCCTAAACGCTTATCTCTGTCTAATCGATTAGATAATGAGACCTTACGATTGACTCTGTTGAAACTTTTCGACTATAATGGCTCGGAACTGGTAAAAATAGCAGGCGCGCCCGCGGGCGGCCTTAAGGAGTGTTTTATGACCGATCAGATACAGGATTGGAAAGAGCTAGCGGCGCAGCTTCGCGTCGACAGCATCCGATGCACCACGGCGGCCGCCTCGGGCCACCCGACTTCGTCCATGTCCGCCGCGGACCTGCTGTCCGTGCTCTTAGCCAAGTATCTGAAGTACGATTGGGATAACCCGAAGCATCCCAACAACGACCATTTGATTTTCAGCAAGGGCCACGCGTGCCCGCTGCTTTACGCCGCCTACAAAGCCGCCGGCGCCGTCACGGATGAAGAGCTGCTGACCCTGCGCCAACTCGGAAGCCGCCTGGAAGGCCACCCGAACCCGCACACGCTGCCGTGGGTGGACGTGGCGACGGGATCGCTCGGACAGGGACTGCCGATCGGCGTCGGCGTCGCGCTCGACGGCAAGTATGTCGATAAGCTTCCCTTCCGCGTCTGGGTGCTCCTGGGCGACAGCGAGATGGCCGAAGGCTCCGTGTGGGAGGCGTTCGACAAGGCGTCTTACTACAAGCTGAACAACTTGATCGCCATTATCGACGTCAACCGCCTCGGACAGCGCGGCGAGACGGATCTGGGCTGGAACACCGCCGCCTACGCCGCACGCGCCACCGCGTTTGGCTGGCACGCCATTGTCCTGGACGGCCAGAGCGTAGAAGAAGTCGATGCGGCCTACGCCGAAGCGCTGACCCAGACCGACAAGCCGACGGTTCTGATCGCCAAGACCAAGAAGGGCGCCGGCGTCTCGTTCCTCGCGGACCACGATGGCTGGCACGGCAAGGCGCTGAACGCCGATCAGGCCAAGGAAGCCATTGCGGAGCTGGGCGGCGAGCGCCACATCACCGTCAATGTCGCAAAGCCTGAGGACCTTCAGCCGGCGCCCGGAATTACCGAGCAGCCGCTGAAGCTTCCCGTTTACGAGTTCGGAACCAAGGAAGCCACGCGAAAGGCGTACGGCGACGCTCTGGTCGCGATCGGCGCCGCCCGCGCGGATGTCGTCGTTCTGGACGGCGAGGTCTCCAACTCCACGCACGCTGATGAGTTCAAGAAGGCGTATCCCGATCGCTTCTTCGAGATGTTTATCGCCGAGCAGCAGCTTGTTTCCGCCGCCGCCGGTTTCGGCGTCCGCAAGAAGAAGGCGTTCGCCTCCACCTTCGCGGCGTTCTTCACCCGCGCCTACGATCAGGTCCGCATGGGCGCGATCTCGAACTCGACGATCAAGCTCGTCGGCTCCCACGCCGGCGTCAGCATCGGCGAGGACGGGCCGTCGCAGATGGCCCTGGAAGACCTTGCGTCCTTCCGCGCCGTCTACGGAAGCACGGTCCTGTACCCGAGCGACGCCAACCAGACCGGCCACCTGGTCGATCTGCTCGCCGACCAGCCGGGCATCTCCTACATGCGCACCACGCGTGAGAAGACGAACATCATCTACGGTCCCGACGAGAAGTTCACCATCGGCGGCAGCAAGGTCGTCAAGCAGTCTGACAGCGATCAAGTGACCGTCGTCGGCGCCGGCATCACCCTGCACGAAGCCGTCAAGGCGCACGACACGCTTGCCGCTGAAGGCATCAATATCCGCGTCATTGACCTTTATTCGGTCAAGCCCGTGGACAAAGAAGGCCTGATCGCCGCGGCAACCGCGACCGGCAACAAGGTCATCGTGGTCGAAGACCACTGGCCCGAAGGCGGCCTCGGCGACGCCGTCCTGGACGCCTTCGCGGACCTGGGCGACAAGTCCCCAGTCGTCATCAAGATGGCTGTTCGCATCATGCCCGGCTCCGGCAAACCGTTCGAACTCCTGAACGCCGCCGGCATCGACGCCGAGCATATCGTGAAAGCCGTCAAAGAGCTTCTCTAATAGCACCAAAAAAATCCCGCCGCGCACCCGCGCGGCGGGATTTTTCTATATCAGGTCATTTTGACTATGAACATTGTTACTGCTCCACAGACAGTTATTGGATTTCATGGCTGTGATCATGACATCGCCGAGCGTTTATTGGATGGTCTGCCATTTCACACATCAACGAACGACTATGATTGGTTAGGCTCCGGGATTTACTTCTGGGAATATGCGCCCTATCGAGCCTGGGATTGGGCTCGCCAGCGACATGGCGCGCGTGCGGCAGTTCTCTGCGCGGAAATATCTCTTGGCGATTGTCTCAATCTTCTGGATACAAACTACTTCGCTGATTTGCAAGCTGTTCATGCACAAATTATCAGCACATTGGAGGAAATGTCCGTTGCGCCACCAGAAAACTCACGCGGAGCCAATCGGCTTGACCGCTTTGTTCTCGATGAGTTTAACAAGCGGTATGCATCGCGCGCGGGCTTTTTCGATACTGTCCGAGGCTGTTTTCCTGAAGGGCTTCCGCTCTACAAAGGTTCCAAACTTCTCAGTCG
>NZ_JBDSQY010000319.1:0-25791 GCF_039929585.1 Capsulimonas sp. | reverse complement strand
TCGAGATCGAGGCGCTCAAACGCCAGCTCGGCCAGCTCTTCACAAGGGTGATCGACCTGTCGCCGGATATGCCCGAAGAACTGAAACAGATCGTGAATATCGAGGCCCCGCATGTCATGACCGACCTCATGGCAGCCCATCTCGGACGCCTGTCCACCGAGGACAAAATGGCCGTTTTGGAGACGCTGCCGCTGCAGGAACGCATGAACAAGCTGCTCGGCTTCCTGACCCGTGAGACCCAGGTCCTGGAGCTCGGCGCCAACCTGCAGAGTCAGGTCGCGAGCGAGATGGGCAAGGCCCAGCGCGACTACTATCTGCGCGAGCAGCTCAAAGCCATCCAGAAAGAACTGGGCGAGGGCGACGAGCGCGGCGAGGAGCTGGACGAGCTTCAAAAGAAGATCGAAGAGGCCGGTCTGCCCGAGGACGCTTTGAAGGAAGCGAACCGCGAGTTGGACCGTCTCCAGCGGATGTCGCCGGGAGCGCCAGAGTACACCTCGGCCCGATCGTATGTCGACTGGATGGCCGCGCTGCCGTGGGCGATCTCGACGCTGGACAACCTCGATATTCCCGAGGTCAAAGCTGTTCTGGACTCCGACCACTATGGCCTGGAGAAAGTCAAGGACCGCATCTTAGAGTATCTGTCCGTGCGCAAGTTCAAGAGTGAGGGCGATCTGCGCCAGCCGATCTTGTGCCTGGTCGGACCTCCCGGAGTCGGTAAGACGAGCCTTGGCAAGTCGATTGCACGGGCGATGGGCAAGAAGTTCGTGCGGATCAGCCTGGGCGGCGTCCACGACGAATCGGAGATCCGCGGCCACCGGCGCACCTATATCGGCGCGCTGCCCGGCCAGATCGTCCAGGGCCTGAAGCGCGCGGAGACGAACAACCCGCTCTTCATGCTCGACGAGATCGACAAGATCAACGCCGACTTCCGGGGCGACCCGTCGTCCGCGCTGCTGGAAGTGCTCGATCCCGAGCAGAACAGCACGTTCCGCGACAACTATCTGGATGTCAACTTCGATCTTTCGAAGGTGCTGTTCGTGACCACGGCCAACATGCTGGACACCATCCAGCCGGCCCTGCGCGACCGCATGGAAATCATTGAACTGTCCGGGTACACGGAAGAGGAGAAAGTCGAAATCGCCAAACGGCACTTGATCCCGAAGCAGGTTGGCGAGCACGGCCTGACATCTGAGCAGCTCAGCTTCACCGAGGAAGGCGTGAAAGCCGTCGTGCGAGGCCACACTCGCGAAGCGGGCGTCCGTAACCTGGAGCGCGAGCTCGCGACGATCTGCCGCAAGGCGACCCGCGCCTTCGCCGAAGGCCGCACAGAACCCGTCGTCGTGGACAAGAAGCAGGTGGAAGAGTATCTCGGCTCTCCGCGCTTCGAGTACGAAGAGATCGCGGAGCGCACCGAGCAGCCGGGCGTGGTGACAGGCTTGGTCTGGACCCCCGTTGGCGGCGATGTCGTCTTCATCGAAGCCAGCCGCATGAACGGCGGCCACGGCCTGCAGCTCACGGGACAACTGGGCGACGTCATGAAAGAGTCGGCGCAAACCGCCCTCTCCTACGTTCGCGCCCACGCCGCAGCCTTGGGTGTCAAACCCGACTTCTACGAGAAGTCCGACCTGCACATCCACGTCCCGGCCGGCGGCGTGCCGAAAGACGGCCCCAGCGCCGGCGTGACGATGACCTCGGCCATCGCCTCGCTGCTCAGCGGCCGCCCAATCAAACCGGCGCTCGCCATGACCGGCGAAGTGACGCTCTCGGGCAAAGTCCTGCCCGTCGGCGGCATCAAAGAGAAAGTCCTGGCCGCTCGCCGCGCAGGGATCAAAACGATCATCCTGCCCGAGCGCAACCGCAAGGACCTGATGGAGGACATTCCGGCGGAGCTCCGCAAGGACATGACCTTCATCTTCGCCAAGAACGTCCAGGACGTCATCGACAACGCCCTCGTCCCCATGGACCAGGTCCGCAAAGGCAAGGGCAAAGACAAAAAGAACGGCCACACGAAACTCAAAACGAGCGAAAGCGCCCCGCCCGCGCCCGACGCCGTGGCGAACGTGCCGTACAATGCGTAAGTAATAGACCTCTTGCATAAGTCCCATTTCAGGGTAAGCCTGTAGATGGGCGCAGAGCAGCGATTACCCACTTATGCAAGAGGTCTAATGAGAGATGAGATCAGCCCCCGCGCCTTACGGCGCGGGGGCTGATTTTATTTTGTGGTTTACTGGATTTCTTCATCCTGTGGCTCAGTAACCGCATGATGTTTGTGAAGCTCAGTGAGGATTTGCTCTGCGGATAATGGATAATCCGCACATCTTACAGCCCAGGTGCGACCGGGGTGAACCGTATCCCATGGAGAACGCTTCTGCCCATATCGTCCGCGCCCTGGATCATGATTGCCAAACCCGGAGAGAGACACGTTCCAAATGGGGCGATGCGTGTTGATGAGCATGGATTCTGTAAGGGGAACCCAAATATCGTCCACAACAAGATAACGACACCAGAAGTCTTCTAGGCTTAGATTTTGCGCTTGAGCGACGGATTCGGCGTGTTCGCGCAAGCGATTATACAATACCAAGCCGGGCTTCGCATCGGCGTCAATGACACCGATGCGGCCTCCCTTAGGAATGGCTTTCCCGACATAGATAGGAACCAGAAAGTCTCCCTGAGTGTTTGACTTCGCTACGGAGGCGTATTCAACAAAGTCGCCATTGTAATAGATGGCGTATACACCGGCGCCAAGGAACGGCGTAATCTTACCTAGCGGCTCAGGGATTTTCGCCAAAAGCTGGTCGGCTACGCTTCGCGCGAGATTTGCCTTGTCCAGCGGATTATACGGCGACGGGTCGTTTGGATTCGACATTCTGAGCACTTTCCAATCGTGCGCGGACACTGCTAGCGATTACATGACCAAGCGTGACTGGTACTGCGTTACCCAACTGCCGCATGCTTTCCGACCAGCTGACTGGAAAGACATAGTTGTCGGGAAATGTCTGGAGGCGTGCGCTTTCCCGAATGGTGAAATAGCGCACGGAGCCATCAGGCAGCGCAACCATATTTTCACCGCCAGGCACGCCATGGTCGCCCGCCTTCAACGTCTTAGCGGCTTCGTCCAATGGGCTTCCAGTATGTCCCGCATAGGAGCGTGCGCCAGGCATAAATCGATGATTCAAGAAGCTCTCCGCTTCCGAAGATCGCGGATCAGGAAGCCCCACAATTGCGTCTCTAACCGTTCGCCAGCGTGTTGGGGACGAAAGCGGAAGGTCAAAATGCAACTGGTTCAATCGGGAACGCAATCTTAAAGGAGGCAGAGGACGATCTGAGCGCGAAACTCCATGCTCTTCCCAATATTCACCCGATATCCATTGCGCGTGCGCCAAAGCGTCAAGGCTATGTGTCGGTTCTGGATATGACCATTCGATTTCAAGATCTTTCCGAAATCCTACAATCACAACACGCTCGCGCTTCTGAGGAACACCATAATCCGCAGAATTGAGCAATCGAAAGACAACGTTGTAGGAAAGACCATGAACACGCCCCGCCGTATACTGGCGCTCCAGACGACGCTGATGGTCTTCCCAAGTCTCGTCAACGCCACGAGTTATCTCCGGGAAAGTTAACTGCAATATAATATATTCCAGGTACGTACTGAACGATTCGCGCAGCAGCCCTTTCACGTTTTCAAAGATAAACGCTTTTGGGCGTAATTCACGCACGGATCGAACCGCCTCGGGAAACATATTTCGCTCGTCCAGATGCCCCCGATGTTTCCCGCCCATCGAAAACGGCTGACAGGGAGGGCCTCCCGCCACAAGATCGATGCGATCCTGCAACGAGCGATAGTCAAACAGACTCACATCCATTTCGTGCAGAGGCCAATGCGTTACCGGCTCGATGCCCCGCACCTGGTTCTCACGCACGGTAACGCACGTCTCACGGTTAAACTCGATAACGGCGTCATGCGTAAATCCAGCCTTCGACACGCCCATCGCCAAACCGCCCGCGCCGGCAAATAACTCCACTGATCTCAATTTACGCCTCCAAAAATTCGATGAGTTTTTTGCGCAGCAAGTCCGTTCGCTAGGCTTCACACTCCCATATTACCAGCACCCGCTACCCTGCGTCTCGTAAAGCGGCTTGATTTCGAGTCCAGCCCTCGTGCAGACGCCAGAAGCAGCCATGCACAAATATCGCTTTGCAGCGCTTTCGAAACACAATGTCGGGTTTTCCTGGCAATTCGGCGGTGTGAAGATGACAACGATTGCCCAGCGAATGCAGCAGCTTCCGCACAGCCATCTCAGGCTTTGTGTTTTGGCCCCGCACACGCCCCATGCGTTCACTACGCTGCACTGGAGTTAAGGTATCGCCGTGATAATCAGAAGAAGGCGGGCATTGCGTGGTCGCCATTGGCGTATTCTCCCATACGCCATTCCTACCCGTTTATCCTCCAATTGTACGCCTCAAGCCTGCTCCTTTAGTACACTCACACGTCCGTTCAAATTCCGGAACGCTTTGAAAAAATTTCTTAGAAGGCTTTTACAGTGTATGCTCGCTAAACGCATCCGACACATCCACACTCAGCAACTTATCCGTATCGAACCCCTTAAACTGCTCAGCCATCAGCCCAATCTGGCGCGGACGCCCCAAGCGTCCGCGCCCGGAACTTAAGCGCTGATATTCCTCAGGCGAAAGCACCACCGCAATCACCACATTGCCGTCGCGAATCTCGACTGGCCCTTGCTTCGTCATCTCCCAGACTTCTTCAAGATTATCTTTTGCAAACTCGACCGTGACGGATATCATCACATTCTCCTCCACATCAGCCCATTACTGCTCTTGCCGGACAGACCACAACATCTCCATCACTTTTGACGGCCCACACCAATGCGCCATTTGCGCCAACGGATACCGAGTAGAGCGGCTTATCTTCGTCAATGGATACACTGGAGAGAACGGCGCCATCTCGCGCACTGTAGACCTCAAGGGCGCCGTTCGGATTGCCCCACAAGATTCGCTCCATGTCCAGGAAGATAGGTTCGGTGTAAGGCGGCCCCCACCAATTACCTAGCATACCGCCCGGAATAGGAATCTCTACTTTCAAAGTCCATAGCAAGCTGTCCGAAGTCAAATCGTAGACACAAAGCGAGGCGTCTCTTTCAAACGAACCGCGTGGCTCCCATTCCACCGACGCCAGCATTATTCCGTCTGGACTGAAGGCCAGGTATGTTTCTTTCGCCTCGTTGGCGTTGAGAATATGATCGAGATCTTCATCGAAGGGTAAGGAGGTGTCAAACCACTCAAGCTCAATAGCCTCCTGGTAGCGGCGTTTTACGGCGAGATGAGGCGCATCGGCGTGCACGGCAAGCGACTGCGGATATTCTCCACCAGCATAATCGCCAATGAGCTCTAGCGATGGATATTTCAGTACATATGCGTCTTCACCCCCCATTTCAATCACCGCTATTTGAGCGCCATCATCACTCAGAGCCATAAATTTTGACTTTGGCAAAGCGCCTTTGAAGGAATGAAGCACCTTTAAACTGTTCCAATCCCACAGTTCAATTTTACCGGAGGGAAACAGTAATAAAAGCTGATCAGCTTCGGGAACAGCACAGACTTTGAGGAGCGCGCCACGACCGATTTCGACGCGCGCAAGGAGTTGTGGGCGTCCATCCTGCTCTCCCCAGCGCGCCAGGGCGCCGCCGCGCTCAACAGAGATGGCTTCGCGGCGCAGGGAATGCGCGTGAACGGAAATAGAAACCATTTTGCCGGGCGAAAAGCGGTCTCCGAGTGATCGAAAGTATTCCGCGATCACCAGCTGTGGCAGCTCCATCGCCAGCAGCACCGGCGTCAAACACGAGACGTTTGCGATACCGCGATCTGCCCCGCTTTCACAAAGAAGCTGAACAATATGAACATCCCCTTTCCGAACAGCGAGATGCAGCGCCGTGTCGCCGAGTTTGTCCTGTGCGTTTAAGTCCGCGCCAGCTTCCACGAGGCGACGAATACTCTTTCGCAGCCCGTGTATGGCCACGTAATGAAACACCGAGTGCCCGCTTCGCAGATCGCGGACATCAATACAAGCGCCGGCGGCGAGCAGGACAGGGAGATTTTCTTCGGCGCTGCGAAAGAGAGATTCCAGAAGAGGCGTCACTCCAGATGTGGTAGTCGCCTCAATGTCCGCCCCAGCGTCGATCAGCATTTGGACGATTTGCGGGCCGTGTTCACTACGATTGCCGCTTGCGGAATGCAAAGGCGTCAATAGCTGAGTGTATGGCGCGTTGACGTCGGCGCCATTCTCCAGCAGTGTTCGCACCACATCGATATCTCCGAGCCCGGCGGCGTTATGAAGCGGAGTGCTTTCCATCCAGCCAAGTTCATTGACATTGGCTCCGCAGTCAATGAGAAACTTCGCAATACTCCCATGACGCGCAAAGTGAAGCAGGGTTCTGCCGTAGTGGTCGTAAGATAACGGTAACCCCGGGCGCTCTTCAACAAGTTGCTTCAGCGTTTCTAAGTCGGACTCCTGGACGGCCTTAACGGCATCTGGAGTCCCATCGTCCGGCGTCTGCCCTTTGATGCTCATTCTACGATTCCCTTTGTGTCAGCCAAGCGCGTCATCGGATAGACGGCGATCTTGCCTTGGCTATCCACCATCCAAATCAATTCTCCCTGCGCGCCAACGGAAACAGAATACAGCGGACTGCCGTCGCCAACAAGCAGACTGGAAAGAACCGCGCCATCTTCTGCATTGTACACAGTCAATTCTCCATTTGGAGTTCCCCAAAGAATTCTCTGATCGTCCAGAAAGATCGGCGTGGAGTAGGCAGTTGCTCCAAAGTCGAATTTCGAAGTCGCCAAAGATGGAATTTCTGTGGACAAAGACCATAACAGCCGATCGTCGGTCAAGTCATAGACTTCCAGCACAGCAAATGACTTATTATTGGAACCGTCCTCTTCACCCACAAAAGCGAGATTTCGACCATCCGGACTGAAGCACGGAAGGGGATGATAAGGAGCATGGCGTTTCAGGAAATGATTTCCTGCATCCCCCTGTCCTTGAGACGTATCCACCCAAGCAAAATTTGCAAATCCGAACTCACTGTTTATTTCCGCTGCGGCAAATCGTTTTGTTTCGGCGTGGACCGCAAGAGAAGCGCACTCTTCCTCTAACCAGTATTCGCCCAGCAGATCCAGCGACGGGAATGCAGCAATTCGAACGGACATGCTGTGGACCGGCGCAAACACAAGCTGACTTCCATCAGCGCTGATGGCGAAACAATCTGCATAAGGACACCCCTTGTTCACAAAGCGAACCAACTCCAGCGTATCCCAGGATCGAACTTCGAGGGTTCCCTGCCCTCCGAGCAGCAAGATTTCGTTTGTCCCTGGGATTTGGCGCACGTCTGCTAAGCGGCCGAGGCTCGTTTCCACATATGCGGCGATTTGGATACCGTCGTCACTCTGGCGCCAGCGCGCGAGGACGCTGGATGAGCAGATGCCAATTGCCTCCCGACGCTCGGAATGCGCCCGTAAAATAAAAGGAAACGTCACTTCCGCCGGAGGCAGGCGCCCGATGGACTTGTAATATTGGATCAACGCGGGCTGAGGCGCTTGCATCGCAAGACGCATAGCGGTAAATTGGGTGTGGCTGAGCAGTTCGCTATCGGCCCCCAATTCTTCCAGAAGTTTGATCATATCCGCATCTCCCGCCCTTACCGCCCTATGGAGAGCCGTCTCGCCAAAGCGGTTTTGCGCGTTGATATCGGCGCCGGATTGAATCAGGAATGGAATACATCGGCGCCAGCGATTTTGGGCAGCGTAGTGGAGCGCGGTATCGCCATTGTTGTCGCTGGCGCCCACACGGGCGCGAGCATCGATAAGTACGAATATCACCACTTCGAAACCTCGGGAGGCGGCTTCGAGAAGCGGCGTCTTTTGGAATGTATTCAATGCCTCGGCATCCGCGCCGGCGCTAATCAGCATCTGCGCGACTTGGGCCGCGAGCGAAGCGCCGCGTATTGGTTTTGGGAAATGCAGAGGCGTACTGGAGTAGCAGTTCCGCGCATGAACGTTCGCTCCGTTCTCAAGCAATACGTGCACGAGCTCGGTAGTCCCAAGGCTCGCCGCGATGTGCAGGGGAGTGTTTTCATCTTGGCCGACAGCGTTGACGTCAGCGCCCGCACGAATCAGCACTCGCGCAATGATGCTGTTGTCGGCGCAGTGCAGGAGAGTGTTATTCTCATGATCTCGCGCCGTGATTAGCTCAGGTATCGTTTGCAGTATTCGGGAGAGCGTCGCCTCATCCGAGTTTTTCGCGGCCGCAAACGCCAGAGCGCCGCTCATCTCCATCTGGCGATGGTGGATTTCGTTCCCAGAAAGCGGCTGATTATCATCCAATATTTCGTCCATCGATTTCTTTCGGCCCAACAGGCGACTTCAGCATTTAGAGAAAAGCGGCGGACGGCAAAACAGCGACCTCCCCATGGCTCTTGACGACCCAGATCAAGTCGCCCTGCGCGCCAACAGACGCCGAATACAGCGGCAAGCCCTCATTCACGACGACGCTGGAAAGAACGGCTCCATCCTCCACGTTATAGACTTCAAGACGGCCCTGGCGCGTCCCCCAAAGCAGCCTCTGGTCATCAAGAAAAATCGGCGCCGTGAATGTAGGCAGCCATCGGCCGTAGAGCGGTTCTGGAAAGGGGATCATGGTTTTCGGCGTTGACCAGAGCAGACGATCCGTTGCGAGCTCATATATCTCCAGGGCCACGTATTTCGCCTGAGCATCGCCGCTTCGTGCATACTGAGCGCAAACCGCAGCGGCAAGTTTCGTTCCGTCTAAGCTGAAGCACAGAGACGAGTGCCACAAGGCGCTGCTGCTCAGGTTTCTCTCGGAATCTTCATCGTGAACGGACTGTGACGTATCGAACCAAACGATATCATTATGCCCCTGAAAGCCGCGTCCCACGGCGACGCGTTTCGCTCCGGCGTGAAGCGCAAGTCCTCCCGTTCCTTCTCCCGTGGGGCATCTGCTCACTTCCTTCAAGGAAGGATATTCCATCACGGAAATCTCTTCCATATCACTCTCAGCCAGCGCAAGCTGCGTCCCATCGGCGCTCAAAGCCATCTTCTCCGCATCTGGCACAACGCCTTCAAAGGTTCGTAAAACTTCCAGCGTTTCCCAATCACGGACTTCGATTTCACCGCTGGATCGAAGCAATAAGAACTCATCGGCGCCAGGAGAGAGATGGATGGAGACAAATTTGCTATTATTGGTTTCTACGTACGCAGCGATTGAGGCCAATCCGTTTTGCTCTCTCCAACGGGCTAATCTTCCAAATTGCGCAAACGAAACCGCCTCCCGTCGGACGGAATGCGCTTGGATCGAAAAAGAAATGACTTCGCCCTCTTTCGGGCCAGCTTCGAGGGATTGAAAGTATTGGACGACCTCTGAGCGCGACATATCCATGGCCCGATGCAAAGGCGTCATCTGAGATTTGTCGGCTATCGACAGGTCGGCGCCAAGCCCGCAAAGCAGTTTGACGGCCCCGAGCATTCCGCGATGGCACACCATGTGCAGGGCTGTTTCGCCCCGATTGTTCTGCGCATTCAAATCAACGCCTGCATCATAAAACCACTGTAAATTTTGCAGCTGGCGACTGATTGCGGCAAGGTGAATGACCGTATTTCCGGCGCTATCTTGGACATCCCATTGCGCGCCTGCGACGAGCAGCATGGCGACCGCATCATCGCCGCCCAAGATGAGCGCTTCCAGTAACGGCGTCGACTTTTGAAGATTGAACGCATTCACGTCCGCGCCGGCGGAGATCAGCATTTCCGTAATCGGAACCACGTTTTGCCTTTGATCCGCGCTCACTCCGTAATGGAGCGCAGTATTCCCCTTGTCATCGCGCATATGAACATCTGCGCCGTTGTCGATGAGAGTACGGACTAACTCTTTATTTCCAACCTGAGCCGCCTCGTGCAGCGGTGTCCTTCTCATCCATCCAATCGCATTGGGGACAATTTTCATGTTTATCGGCGCCTCATTTTTTGCTCCCGCCTCTAGGAGGATTCTCGCAGCATCGTCATATCCTTCGCCAAGCGCCACCTGAAGCGCGGTTTCTCCAAACTCATTCCGCGACTCCAAATCCGCGCCCGCCTTCACAAGAAGCGGGATAATACGAAGCAGCCTTTTGCGAGCGGCGATATGAAGCGCAGTCTCACTGTACGCAGCTCGAACATCAACACGTGCGCCTGCGTCAACAACCACCGCCGCAACAGCTTCTAAGCCTTGGAACAGGGCGGAAAGAAGCGGCGTGTGCTGGAATGTGTTAACGCTCTCCAAATCAACCCCAGCGGCAATTAATATCCGCGCGACTTGAGCGGCGTGTCCATCACTGCGCACCGGCGCCGGAAAGTGCAAGGGAGTGGCGGAATGCTGATTCCGTGCATGAACGTTCGCCCCACTCTCAAGCAATGTTTGTACAAGAACGACATTTCCCTTGGACGCAGCCTTATGGAGCGACGTGTTTTCTTCGCATCCTGATGCATGGACATCGCCTCCATGGCGGATCAGCAGACGAACGATGATGCTGCTGTCGGCATGATGAAGCAGGGCGTCATTTTCACGATCCCGCACTGAGATGATCTCCGGATACTCTTGAAGAAGCCGAGCAAGAGCCGCTTCATCCGAGTTCTTTGCGGCCGTAAATGCAAGGGCGCTGTTATGTTCCAGTGGGGAACGGAGTGCGTGAATGTCCTGTCGTTGAAAAAATTTCTTATTATCAGACATGACTCAATTATATTCACAATGGTTGGCGGCTGTCTATCACAACCCCTTTCACTTCTCCGTATCCCGCTCCATCTGCGCGCCTTCGAACCAGAGCGTCTCCCTCGGTCCATTCCCAGAGTCCGATTCGCCGGGGTGCTCTGTGCATAGGCGAGCAGCGCCGCAGGGACTAAGCAACGCCATCAGAGGGTCCTTTCTTCTATGAGAACGGCGGCTTGTCCATATCAAGGTCAATCTTTCAACAAAAACGAAGTCCCATTCAAGTAGATCATGTCTGTCTTCTTCGGATCCGCAAGCGCAAACGAACGACGCTCCACGTGGCCGTCGTTGAAGCGCATGGTGATCGTGTATCCGTCGATCTGGTAAGTTCCGCCGGGCGACTTCCGTTCGGAACCGACGGTGATATTGGGACTGGAAAGACCGGATGAGCCGCCCCCTTCAAAGCGGCCATTGGAATGGAAGGTGAATTCGTTGACGTAGGAGATGACGGTGCTTCCGCCATAGGCCGTATCGCCGCCGCCGCCGAGGTGCGAATAGTAACCGGAAAGCTTCAGACCGGTTCCCGCACCGGAGCGTATCCAATGCTCCTTCTCCCAGCCGCCCTTCTCCGAATAGGTCTGATAAGCGCCTCCCACGCGGCGCCAGCGGCCCCACGCCTTGGGACGCAGGCGGCGCGCTGCGGCAACATTAAAGTCCGCCGGCGGCACATCCAAATCTTCGTAGTATGTGCCGTCTTTCAAGGCAAGCAGCGGCTCATAGGCGACATACATATAGCCGCCGACGCCCCCTTCCATCGTCTGATAGATGAACACGCCTTCCATCTGCGACGACTTCACGCCCGCGCCAGGCTTCGTCGTGTATTGCAGGCGGTTTTGCGCCATGCGCGACAGCGGTCTGGGTTTGGAGCTTCCCGAGCCGCCCCCGGAATCGGAAGGCGTGTCGTGCGCCACACGGCTTGAATCAGCGCCCGAGAGCCCCATCACGAGCTTCAGCGACGGTTTCATGTACGCCATATAGATTTCGCGCTTCGGCGAAGTCAGCACGCGAATAAGCTGCGCTTTCCCGCCAGGGCGGCGCACGGCCATGTACGCCACAACACGGCTTATCCCGGAGGGTGTCCGTATTCCTCGCGTACAGAGATAAAAGCGTCCCTTGGTATTTTCCGTAATCGAGCCGGGACTGGCGACGGTTCCCAGACGTGCGCTGTCGGCGTCCATCTGGTCGGCCATCCAGGAGCGCAGGCTATCCGACGCAAGCGAAGCCGCAGGTTTGACGGTCATGGTGAAATATTCGCCGTCGGGCACATCCGGCGGCGTGAAGACTCGGTCCGCGCCGGATCGAGTGGTTTGCCACCCATCGGGCGCGCTCTGCGCGGCGGCGGGAGTGAGAAGCGCACAGGGGCAGATGGGCAACAGAGCCGAGACTGCCAAAGCGGCCGTGAGAGGCGAAAAGTATCGTGAGATCGGCGCCATTGATATCGCCCTTTCCGTCCAACTGAACAAGCAGATGCTCATGAGTGAGCCGAAAAGGCGATACCCAATCCAGGCAAGGATCAAAACGCGAAGCCGAAATCCGTGTCTGAATTTGTGAGAAATCACTGTGAATATGGAACACTGTAGCAGTCCGCTGTGTAACGCTCATTCATCTCGGAAGAGGACCCTATGACACGCCCTGCACGATGGTTCATCGTTCTCATACTCGCCGCGCTTGCCCTCCCCGCAGGAGCCGAGACGCCGGAACAGACCAAGGCAAAGGGCACAGCTCCCGAAACGACCGTTCTTCCCAAGCCCGGACTGCCGCTAAACTCGTCGCCCAACGCGCTTTCGGCAAACGCGTCGCTGCTGATGGTCAAAGCGGAGCGGGATAAGTACTGGCTGAACGCCAAGACGGAGATCTACAAAAGCACGCTGGAGCTGATCGCGCAGCGCGAGACGGAGCTGGACCGAGGTCTGAGCTTCAGCATCCTGACGCGCGGCAACCCAACACGCAAGCAGATCGCCCTGACATTTGATGACGGTCCGCATCCCGCGTATACCCCGCAGCTGCTCAAGGTTCTGAAGGATAACGGCGTCAAGGCGACGTTCTTCGTGGTGGGCGAACAGGCGGAGAAGTACCCAGAGCTGATTAAGGCGGAGGTCGCGGCGGGCCATTCCATCGGCAACCATACCTACGACCATGTCAGTCTGATCAAGATCCCGCAGGAGTATGTCGGCACGGAGATCAAGGCATGTGGTGAGGTGCTGGAGCGCATCATCGGCAAGCCCGTTCATATCTTCCGGCCGCCCGGCGGCGTGTACGATCGCCAGGTCGCCGAGACGTCCGAGGCGCTCGGCTACAAGATGATCCTCTGGACCGACGATCCCGGCGACTACGCCAGCCCCGGCTCAAATGTGATCGAGACACGCACGCTGGACCATGTCACCAACGGCGGAATTATCCTGCTGCACGACGGCATTCAGCAGACAGTGGACGTGCTGCCGCAGATCCTCAAGTATTTGAAAGGCAAGGGTTACGAGTTCGTGACCATCGAGCAGATGATCAAGTAGGAGAAGGCAGTGAAAACGTCTTCTTTTCTACTTCCCATGCCGGGTGATATGCTCCGCGCGCAGGCGCTGGTATTCGGGATCGTCACGCACGCCTTGCCAGATCCCATAGAAGATCCGCGCCGACTCGGCTTTCTCGCTTGTCGCCCAGTCTTTGGCCTGGGGCGCGACCTCGCCCTTCACGTACTTGCGGCCGCTGGGATGGTTTGCGTAGCGGCGGGCGCGGTGTATCCCATTTGGAGGAACTTGCGGGCCATGTCCATGCCGACGAAGTCGTTTGCTGCTTTGTATCGGTCGAAGAGCGCCCGGATTTCGTCGGCGGACTGTTGGGCGATCTCGGGAGTTTTGAAGCGCCAGTGGGGCAGGATCTCGGATTTGTATGGCTCGACCATCAGCACGCCCTGCTCGCCGATGCCGACACGGTAGAGCTCGGGATGCTCTCGAAAATCGATTGTCTTGTAGTCGAGCGAATAATCGAAGCTCATGGGAGATTGTCCACGTAGTCGATATAGGCCTGAACGTCAAACTTGCGCTCGCAGCCCTTGCGGTTCATATAGCGGACCTTGCCGAAGATTGGGCGCTCCATCCATGGTCGATCGTGCAGGCCGGCGATCGACCAGAGGATGTTGGCGTAGCCGTTCGGATCGCGGCCGTCCAGGAAGTATTTGTCGTTGAGATAGATCGCGTGCGCAAGCGCGCTCTCGGGCGCAGCTGTCCATTCTAAGATTTTCTTGGACCAGTACATGCGCATGTACCCATGCATCTTGCCCCGGTACACCATCTCCCGCTGGGCGGCGTTCCAGAGGTCGTCGTGTGTCGCGGCGTTTTCGAGCTGTTCACGCGTGTAATCGAACGGACGCGGGTCGGCGCGGTGGTCATCCAGCGTCTTGCGCGGCCAGTCGGTCGCGCCGCTCAGCGTGTCGTATTGTTTGTTGTAAAGACAGTAGTTGTCGGTCAATTCCCGGCGCACGAGCAGTTCATCGAGAAACGCAGCCTTATCGTCTTCCGTACCGTTGGATTTGGGGACTTCCAGGGCCAGCCGCTGCGGAGCGAGGTGCCCGAAGTGCAGATAGGGCGACAGATCGGATTGCCCAGGCCGGCCGGGGATATTGCGCTGCGCGGCGTAGCCGCGCAGCCGATGCGTGAGGAACTCTTCCATCGCGGCCTGCGCGGCGACCTCGCCGCCGATTGCCCACTTCACCTCAGGGACATCCATGTTCACGCGCAGCGAAGAGCGCGCCGCGTCCCAATCAATCGCTTTGCAGTCGTGTGACCAGGGCGTCGATTGCCGCTCAACATCCGAGAACTCTTCCAAATAAGTCGGCCAGAGCTTGCGCAGCTTGTGACGGATCGTGTACGCCCCGGCCTCCTGTTTGGGCGACGCTTCCCAGGCGGGAACGACGTTGTGCGCGTCAACTTCGAATATGGGAATCGTCACCTGTTCGGCGACGCGCATCTTCCAATGGCGCGGCATTTTCAGCGGCAGAAAGTCGGCGAAAATTGCCCCAACGTCCCACTTCTTAACGCACTCTAAAATCAGCGTTTCGGGATCGCCCATGAGTAAGTAAAATGGAATATCGAGTTTTCGGAGGCCCTGTTCAACGTCTTGCAGACCGCGCAACATAAAGCCGTACTGCCGGATCGTGGCGCCGAGGTAGATGGGAACAAGGGTAAAAACGACAACCAGAGGAACGGCATGCTCGTGAGCCATTTTCTGAGCGGCGATCAGGCTCCAATTGTCGTGGACGCGATGCTCGCGCCCCATCCAGTAGAGTACAGGGCGGCCACCGCCGGCGTACTCGTGTGAGTTGAAGCGCCGGATGCGCGTGGGATTCATATGCGGATCGATTTCTAAGCCGGAAGGCTGGGACGGAAACGGCGCAAGCGCCGCAGCGTTATTCCTTCGAATAACGCCGGACGGCGCTTGCGTGTTCCCAGAGGGGATGAGTGAGTTTAAGACCAGTCCGGCGTGTATTGCTTCCCCGTGACCTGCTCGTATTTTTTCTGTAAGTCCGGGCGGCGCTCTAAGTTGGTGCGGATCTGCTGATCGATCTGCGCGGCCAGCATCTTCATGGCCTGCGGCGGAGTCAGGATGCGGTTTTCCACCTTCTGGACGTATTCCGTGTACCAGCGGCTCGTGATCGCCGCGTCGATAAACGGGCTGTACTGGATCGGTTTGGCGTTGTTGATCGCGGTGACGAATGCCTGGTGGAACTCAGGATCGGGCACGATGTCGTTGACCAGCGCTTTGCCGGAGGAGGCTAGGTTTGGATCCGGCGGCAGCGAGTCGCCGTCGTCCACGATGATCTTGCTGTACTGGGGGCTGGCCAGATACTGCAGGAACTTCAGCGATTCCCTCCAATGCAGGCTTTTGGCGTTGACTCCCGCCCCGCGCGCTCCGCAGGCTCCGCCGGACGGGCGATCGCCGACACGCGGAAGCGGCACGGCGCCAATATGTCCCTGCATCTCCGGGAAGTTGGGGAGCTGGCAAATATACCAGCGGCCCGTTTCGACCATCGCCGCCTTGCCGCCGGAGAAGATCGTCAGACCGCCCGATCCCCACCCGCCCTGTGCGGACATATTCGCCGAGTCCATCGGAGTCGGGATGACCTTGTCCTTGTACATCATGTCGGCGTAAAGCTGTACCGCCTTGATGACTTCCGGGGAGTTTAGGGTGGAGTGCAGCCCGTCGGCGGTGAAGTATTGGCCGCCGCAGCCGACGATCGCATTATTGACGAAGCCGTTCCCATCGTTGTTGGCGAAGGGGATATCCTTGTTGCCCGCCTTCGAGGGCTTATCCTGAAGCTCCTTGCTGACACGCACGAAGTCGTCATACGTCCAGTCGGGCTTCGGGTAAGCCACGCCGTGGTCGTCAAAGATCTTTTTGTTGAAAACAATGGCGTCGACCGCGACATTGCATGGGAACGCGTATTGCTTTCCCTCCACAAGCAGGGCTTTCTGCAGAGAGGGGTAAGTGTGCGAAGGGTCGAAGCCAAGGGTTTTCGCGTAGGGCGTCAGATCCAGCAAAATGCCCGCCTCGACCAGAGACTGCATCTTATCGGCCGTCACGTCCATGAGGTCCGCCCCCGTGCCGGTGGCGCACTGGACAATGACTTTGGTGGAGTCTCCACTGGCGTTGGGATCGACCGCAACCGCCGTGTCTGGAAACATCGTCCCGAAGGCGCTAGTCTGCACGACGCGCGCCGGATTGGGGTCCGTGGCCCACTTCAGATGGACCTTGCCATCTTCCTTTGGATGAACCATCGTCGCCTGCGCGACCGCGTACATCGCGACAAACAGCACGGCGCAAATTGAAAAAAGCTTCTTCATTCCGTAAACCTAGATTTAACCCTTCACGCCGCCGAGCTGAAGACCGCTGACCAGATACTTCTGGAAGATGCTGAAAACGATGATCAGCGGCGCAATGTTCATCACAGTCGCCGCCATGATCAGCTCCGTCTGACGCCCGTAGCTGGTGTCCAGCGACATCATGCCCACGGACATCGGGAAGAGCTGGCCGTCGTTGAGCATGATCAGCGGCCAGAAGAACGATTGGTAGCTGCCGAGAAACGTCATGACGGTCAGCGCGATCAGCCCCGGGCGAGCGAGCGGCATCACGATGTCCCAGAAGATCTGCCAGTGATTGGCGCCATCGATCGTCGCCGCCTCATCCAGCGCCGGCGACACCGACATCATGAACTGCCGCAGGAGAAATGTCCCGAAAGCGCTAAATGCCACCGGGATAATCAGCCCATGATAGGTGTTGATAAAGTGCAGCGAAACCATGCCCTGGAAGTTGGGAATTGTGAGGACAACGCTGGGGATCATCATGGTCGCCAGATACAGCATGAAGACCTGATCCCTTCCCTTCCATTTGAGCCGCGCGAAGGCGTAGGCGGCCAGCGCGCTCGTGAGCACCTGGAGCAGCGTGGTCCCGAAGGCCATAAATACCGAGTTGAAGTACCAGCGTCCGAACTGCAAGTCGAGCTTCTTGTTCTGGACAGGCTCCTTTTCCAGTGTGAGGACGATCGGATAGTTGTGCGCGGTGGCGTGATGCGGCACAATCTGCGGCTGCTCCACCTCGGCGCGCTGCTTGAAGGACGAGGCCACCATCCACACAAACGGCATGGAGATCATCAGGCCCAGCACCGAAAGGAGCGCCAGGCGCCAGGTCAGCGAGACGCGCCGCCGCGACGCAAAATTATTAGTCATCCATCTTTTCCTTGGCCAAAGGCCGGAAGCGAATCTTTAATCGACTTCGAGGCCCTTGCCGAATTTCCAGTTGAGCGCCGTCGCGGCGAAGACGATCACAAACAAGATCCAGGAGATCGCCGAGGCGTACCCCATGTCCAGATCCTGGAACGCCTTGTTGTAAATATAATAACTGAGCGTCGTTGTCGATCCCGCCGGGCCGCCGGCGGTCATAATACGCGCCTGCTCAAACCCGCCCTGCAAGCCGCCAATGATGCTGGTGATCGTGATGAAGAAGGTCGTCGGCGCCAGCTGCGGCCAGGTCACATGGCGGAACTGCGCCCATGGCCCCGCGCCGTCGATGTCGGCGGCTTCGGTCAGCTCTTTGGGAACGTTGGAAAGGCCAGCCAGATAAAGCAGCATGCTCGTGCCGCCAATACAAGTCCAGGTTCCCATCAAAACGAGTGCAGGTTTGGCCCAGGCGACGTCGCCCAGCCACTCCGGCGCGGTCGCGTGGATGCCCAGCGAGTGGAAGATCGCGTTCAGGCCGACGTTGATAGGCCCGGTCTTGGGGTTATAAAGCGCCTTCCAGAGGATCATCAAGGCGACGCCGGCGGTGAAGGTCGGCAAGTAGAACAGCGTCCGGAACGCCACCACATTGAACCCGATCCCCAGCGCCGCGATCAGCCAGAGCAGGCCGACGATCAAGCCCGCGTTTGGATTGCCTTGCGTCCAAATCACCCCGCCCATCACAAGACCAATGACGAGCATGGTCGCCGCGCCGACGACCCGCTGCCGCGCTTCTCCGGAGGGCAGGTCCTGATGCAGCAGCAGGGCAAGCGCCAGCGATCCGGCGATCCCAAACGGGATGCCGATCATCAGGAAGATCGTGTTGTAGAAGAACTGCCAGAAGTAAGGATCGCGCGGCTGATAGGCGTGCGTCATCGCGCCGGACAGCAGCCAGAGACCAATCGCCCCGGCCGAAAGCACGAGCCCGGGCAGCGTTCCGCGCCCAAACTCCCAGGGCGCGTCTTTCGCCGCCATGCTCCAGCCACAGATCAGGGCCGCTCCGCCGCCCAGCACCAGGCCCTGCAGTGAGTGAGTACATCCCACGAAGACAAAGCCGGCTCCGGTCAGCGCGAGCAGGGCGCCGCCCAGCTTGATGCCCCGCCACTGCGCCATATTCGCCCACAGCGCGCCCACCAGCGCAACGGTGACCGCGAGCGCGCAAACGAGGAACCCGGCAAGCACCGCCGGCGCCCCCGGCCCTGTGGCGTTCACGCCGAGAAGATCGGTAAAGTTGCGCAGACCCACATACTCGAATTTGACGGCGGGTTTCAGCGACCAGTTGGTGAAGGACATCCACAGGGAAAAGATGACCGGGAAAAACGTAAACGCCAGAAACCCGATCAAATTCGGAAGCAGAAACGCGAGCGCCGTGAGAATCGCCGCCCGCTCCCGCCGGCCGGCCCCGCCACCCCGCGCGGCTGTCTTGGCTTTGACCTTAGCTCTGGGAGCCAGCTGTTTCTGCTGGACTTGTTGAAAATTCATGGTCTGTTTTCCATTGCCATCCGAAAATTTACCGCCAAACATCACCAAACGCCACCAAAAACAGCAATAATTGCAAAAGGATCGTACAGTGCAGACTTAAGTCGCTTTAGGCGAACCGAAAGGGCGCTTTAACGCTCCAGCATCTTTTAGTATGACACAAGAAATCAAGAATATCCCAGTATTTTTGGGGAGGTTTGCGGAATAATAAGACCCACTGCACCGAAACTTATTTTGAGACAAATACGAAACAATTATTCAAACCTAATCCATTGGCTCATTCGATCCTTACAGTATTCTCTCCATAAATTTACCAGTACAAGATATCTTTACCATGAAATGCAGATAAAATCCTCAATTTGATTTTCATATTGACATTTCCCTCGATTCATGCAATAATATATTCACGTTCGCAAAATTAAGGTGAACGGAACGCGGTCGTCCTCAGGGCGAGCCGCTTTTTTTTGGTTTTCAGCTGCGAGCAAATTTTCTGAGATCGACTTTCGTTGTTTGCCGAAACGCCCCTTATGGAAACATAATCAATTATCGTGATGCGTAGAAATTAGGAACGAGGATGGAGGGAGGAAAGCGTTGCCGGGAGTTTATAAGCTGATCTTCACGCCGGGCGGGCACTTTCGCGTTCAGCGCGGCACGCGCGGCAACGAGTACTTGCTGAACGACGGCTACCGGCTCGAAGTCTGGCGTCACCCTGTCTTTTGCTTCTCCTGCCGCGCCTATACCGAAGGCGAAGTCGTGACGCCGGTCAGCGAAGTCGACGCGCAGATCGAGTCCTGCCGCCGTGAATTGCGCCGGGTCACACAGGGCCGCACGGACCGCCCACGCGTCCGCGAGCGCTTCAACGACCTGACCGAGCGGATCGAGCGCCTGGAGCTTCGCCGATCGTGGAGCCGTCAGCGCGTCTCCCCTCCCCGATGCCTGGAGTGCGGCTGCACCGAACTGGTGTTTCTCAAGCGCGGCGAGGAGATCGCAAATCCATCGGGCAAAGGAACCGTGCGCCTGGAATGGCTGGGCATGTGCTCCCTGCGCCCGCGCAACTTCACGTACAGCCCCGAAGGGGATCGCCTGCCCGGATATTCCCTGCCGCAATTGTGAGAGACGACCGAACGCTGCCTAACCCCCCGGCGCTGAAGCGCTTTTCCCCCTTCCCTGCAAGCTGCTTCGCAGTGGGAAGGGGGAAAGCGAGCTTTAGCTCGATGGGGGGATAGGCCCCTCACACCGTCACCACTTGCTTCGCCTCGGCCGCGCGGTAGGCGGCGAGGGCGATCGCTAGGGCGCGCAGGCCGTCTTCGCCGGTGGCGATGTCCGGAGCGTCCTCACCGGCGCAGAGTTTGAGGAAACCGTCGACAAGCGCGCCGTCGAGACTGCTCCCCCAGCCCGGCCATGTAACACGGCCAGTCGCATCCTCGTAGTGTTCGAGCTGCTGACCGAACATATCCAGGTCCATCACGCCGCTGGTTCCGACGACTTGCAGTGTCACGTCGCCCCAGGTCGGGAAGGTCTTGGGCCGAGACCAGCTGGTGTCGAGCGTGGCGAAGACGCCGCCTTCGTAGCCGATGGTCAAGAATCCCGTGTCGTCGTACCCCTCATGATAGAAGCCATTGCCGATCTCGGCGTGGACTTCCGTCGCTTCTTTCCCAAGCAGCAGCCAGAGCAGATCGGCGACATGGACCGTATGGTCGATTACCGCCCCGCCGCCCGAAAGGGGCAGATCGATGAACCAGCCACCGGGCATCGTTCCCCGATTCGTCCCGCGAACCGCGAGGATGTCGCCGAGGGCTCCGGCCTCGACCTGCGCGCGCAGGCGCTGGAAGGCGGGCGAGTGACGGCAGGGAAACGCCGTCGCGAGCTTGACGCCGCGCGCGGCGCAGTAGTCGATCATCGCGCGGGCGTCTTCCAGGGTCGTGGCGAGCGGCTTTTCGCTGACGACGGCCTTCACCCCTGAATCTGCGGCCAACTCGGTGAGCCGGCGATGATGAATGTTCTCGCTGGCGACAACCACGCCGTCCAGGCCCAGCGCAAGCAGTTCGGCTTCGATGGGATAGAACGTGGTGGCATAGCGCTCCGCCATCGCGCGGCCGCGCTCAGCGTCGGCGTCCCAGACGCCGGCCAGGGTCGCACCGCGCCGCGCCGCGATCTCACTGGCGTACGACTGCGCGTGCCCGTGAGCAAAAGACAGAATTCCGATCTTCAATGGATTGCTTGTCGTGGTCATCAGAGGGTTACCGCCTTTCCGGTCGCGATCGATTCCAGTGCGGCGAGAGCGATCCGGGCCGCCTCCAGGGCGTCGTACACGGTGACCGGCGGCGTCATGCCGGCGCGCAGCGCCTGAACGAAGGCGTTCAGTTCCTGGTAATAGGGATCGTCGTTGGGGATCATCGGGCTTTCCGGCATAATCACCGCCGCGCGCCCCCCTTCCGCGCCGCGCAGGCTGGAAGAGAGCGAGACGCTTTTGAGCGAGTCGTGCGCGATCAGGCCTTTATCGCCCGCGACTTCAAACGTCGTCTGAAAGCCGCTCGGGTGCGCCCACGACCCCGTCACATGCCCCACCACGCCCGACGCAAAGCGCAGCGTCACCAGCGCATAATCTAAGCCCTTGTCAAAGCGGCTGCTCCCAAAGAGTCCCTTCGCCATGACGCTCCTCACGGGGCCGAAGGTCCAGCGCAGCCAATCGAAGTCATGCAGGATCATATCCAGCACCACGCCGCCGCTCTTGTCGGGGTTGGCGTACCAGTTCTCCCGCCCGGTGATATTCGGAAACCCAGATAGCCGCGCCGTGCGCACCGTCGCGGGCGTTCCCACCCCGCCTTCATCAATGATCTTCTTCGCGGCCGCGAACTCCGGGAAATACCGAACGACATGCCCCGCCATCGCCGGCACGCCCGCCTTCTCGACCGCCGCGACAATCGCCTCGCAATCCTCCATGCTGCGCGAAAGCGGCTTCTCGACAAAGATCGCCTTACCGGCCGCCGCCGCCCGCTCCACATACTCCCGGTGATTGGGCGTCGGCGTACAGATATCGATGATATCCGGCTTCGCCATCGCCAGCATCGTCTCCCAATCGCTAAACGCCGGTCCCAGCGCCGCCGCCGCGTCCTGACGCGGGTCCAGCACGCCGACAATTTCGATGCCTTCCATCCGCTTCCAATGCGTGGCGTGCCACCCGCCCATGTTGCCGGCGCCCACCAGCGCCACACGATAAGTCATAGAGTGATCGTCCTTTGATTACGCCGCAGGGATTTGAGATTTCACGAGCGGCGGGGAAGCTGTAGTCTTACGGCGATTGTACCAGAACAGAACCTGATTCCCAGGGCATGATAACACACGTTCTACATCCGGCCCGGCTTCCCATCACCATCACCTTTGCCAAGACTTTTGTGCATAGGGTTGTCGGCGCGGGGCATAGCAAACGCCATCCAACGCAATGCAGACAACAATTCGCTGCACTCTGTTACGCTGCCTTCTTGGTATCACTGCTCGGCCGATTTGTCAGGATGGCGCTCGCGATGAGGTGAAAGAGATGATCCCCCCGTGGCGCGAATCCGGGTTGGTCGACGAGCCAGGCGAGCGCCGACATCAGGGCGAACAGGTCGACCCCATCCATATCGGCGCGCGCCGTTCCCTCGGCCTGGGCACGGAACAGGAGTCGCGCGCCCACTAACTGGAGCGCTGTGCTTGAAGCGTGAAGCGCGGAGTCCGGGTCCGCATGGGCGCTCGCCAGCAAGGCGCAGACACCGCTATAGCTATGAGTGAACGCCACTCCTTCGCGAAACCAGGACACCAGTGCTTCGTCAGGGGAACTCGACGTTTCGAGTTCGGCTGCCTTCTGCGTCAGTGCGTCCACCTGCAAATGCAGCAGAGCTTCGAACAAGGCTTCTCGCGTCCGGAAATGGCGCTGCAAGGTGCCCAGCCCGACGCCGGCCCGGCGGGCGATTTCTCGCATGGAGGCGTCGGCGCCCTGCTCGGTGACGACTTCGCACGCGACCGCAAGCAAATGGCTGTGATTTTTTCTGGCGTCGGCTCGCATAAATTTTAAATCCTCTTGACAAACGGGTCAATGACCCTCATAATAGAATACGTATCTGGGTCACTGACCCATATGATACCGCACATTTGTGTATATGGCAATAGAGGCGCAGTACGACGCCACGAAAGGAAAAGAAAAATCATGGGAAAGCTAGACGGTAAGGTTGCAGTCATCACGGGGGGATCCAGCGGGATTGGCTTGGCCACAGCCAAGCGCTTCGTGGAAGAAGGCGCGCACGTCGTGATCACCGGGCGACGAGAGAAAGAGCTGAAGGAGGCCGCAGCCTTCATCACGAGAAACGTTACGACGTTCGTGGGCGACGTGTCAAGCTTGGAAGATCTCGACCAGCTCTATGCCGTCGTGAAAGAGAAACATGGTCACATCGATGTACTCTTCGCGAATGCGGGCGCAGGTACAATCGCCCCGCTCGCAGTGGCTACCGAGGCACATTTCGACCAGACCTTCGACGTCAACGTAAAGGGAATGTTCTTTACGGTGCAAAAGGCCCTTCCCCTTTTCAAAGACGGCGGCTCGATTATCCTGAACTCCTCAGTCTCGAACGTGTTGGGACTCCCAGGGTTTACCGCCTACGCCGCGAGCAAGGCGGCTGTGCGCAACTTCGCGCGCGGCTGGACTCTGGAATTGAAAGACCGCAAGATCCGTGTGAATTCGATGAGCCCCGGAGCAATCGATACCCCAGCCTTAGCGACGACAACGGGCCTCACCGCCGAACAGGCCGAGCAAGCGGCCGAACAGTTCACCACCCAGATCCCAATGGGGCGCAGAGGCATGCCGGAGGAAATTGCGGCAGCAGTCACGTTCCTCGCCTCCGATGAAAGTTCCTATATCACCGGCGTGGATCTCCCAGTCGACGGAGGCATGGCGCAGGTCTGACGCCGACGCCGTCCCGCGTTTGGCCCTCCAGCCTCGCCAGTCGCGGGACCACCGGTACGCGGAGCCGAGAGCGCCGTCGCTACTCGTTCCCAGGCGTGCGCGCAGGACTTGATCGATGGGGCGAGCGACCTAGCCAATGTTCGCTTCGCGAACCTTACTTTCTAACATTAGATCGGAGAAATATCATGAGCTATGCAATTGTAGGATTCGGTGCGGTGGGCCAGGCCCTCGCTCAGGCCTTCGCCCGTAAAAACATCGACGTGACCGTCGCGAGCCGCCGACCGACCGAGGCGTTGGCGCCGCAGGCTGGGGCGATTGGACCTACGGTCGTCGCCAAGTCGCTGCGGGATGCACTCGAGGCCGACACAATCTTTTTGGCGGTCCCGTTCGGGGAACATCGCGAGGTTGCGAAGGCCCTGCCGAGCTGGAAAGGCAAGACGGTCATCGACGTGACGAACGCGTTTGGAATTCCTGTTGAGGAACTGGACGGCCTCCCGTCCTCCGCCTTCGTCGCGAAGGCGTTCACCGGCGCTAAGATCGTGAAAGGTTTCAATCACCTGATTGCGGCCACCCTGGCTGCCGATCCGGTCGACAAGGGCGGCTATCGGGTCGTCTTTCTGTCGAGCGACGACGAGGACGCGATCGCTCCTGTGGCGGATTTGGCCAAACAACTCGGGTTCGCGCCCGTCGAGCTGGGAAAGCTCAACGAGGGTGGCGCGCTGGTGCACGCACGCAGCCGCACTTGGGGCCAGCTCATCTTCCAGGATTTGTTCAAGAAGGAGCAGTAATCGATGACTATGTTAGCTTTGGAGGAAGAGCGTAAATTCAACATAAAAAACAACGAAAACAAAATGGAGAGATTTCGATGAGCACACACGAGAATGTCCAAATTGTGAAGGACTTTTTTGCAGCAATGGGCCGCGGCGATAAGCAAGGTCTGCTGGCGTTGTCTTCCGAAGATGTTGAGTGGATCATTCCGGGCGAGGACTGGGCGCTGGCCGGCGTGCACCGCGGGCACGCGGGATTGGCGGATCTGCTTCAGAAGTCTTCCGAGCTGGAAACTTCATTCCCAGAGCCTCCCGAGTTCGTAGCGCAGGGAGACCGGGTTCTGGTGGTCGGCTTCGCTACGGGGAAAGTCAAAGCCACGAATAAGACGTTCGAGGACCATTGGGTCTTCGCCATGACCGTTCGAAATGGCAAACTGACGAACATCCGGGAGTATATCGACACGCAAGCACTGGCGCGGGCCTCCGAGGTGGACGCGAGCCCCAGGCCCTGATGCGCCGCACGCGCTAGGACCGTTCAAGGATGGCGGGTCGCTCGTCCAAGCCAGGGGTAATATCTGGGGTAATTTGAATGATGGCGTTCGGGAAGCGTTACACAGTTACATGGCGGCCGTGCTGAACAACACCGGGGCTGCCCGGTGGTACTGATTAACTCTATCGAGGACATTTCTTAAGCGAAATAATATTATCTTCGATGAAAAATATGTATGGCATTAGGTTGTACGCCCCATACACGCCTACATGTCTACCCTGACAGCCCCAACGGGGCGAACTATTAAGAGCCCAGGGCAGCGCCCTGGGAACCTAGGATAGTAAACGCAACGGCAAAACATCCCTGCGTAGTGCATAATATTCCTACCATGACTCAATCCACGCTCGCCATCCAGACGGACCACCTGCGTAAGGTCTACGGAGGCTCCAAACCGTTCGTCGCCGTGCAGGACATGAACCTGCAAGTACAGCGCGGACAGGTCTTCGGGTTCCTTG
>NZ_JBDSQY010000318.1:0-10335 GCF_039929585.1 Capsulimonas sp. | reverse complement strand
CGCGCATTCGCGCCGCTGCAGATGGCGGGAGTTTAAGGAAGCACGTATGGCTGAAACAGCGACCGCGCCGGAGACTACTCCGGCGGTGGAACTCGTCAATCTGACGATTGACGGAACAAAAGTCAGCGTTCCGAAGGGAACGCTCGTCATCACGGCGGCCTTTGAGGCCGGCGCCGATATCCCGTATTTCTGTCACCACCCACGGCTCAAGCCGGCGGGCGCCTGTCGCATGTGTCTTGTCAAGATCGAGAAGATGAACAAGATCCAGACGGCCTGCACCGTGCCGGTCGCCGAGGGCATGGTGGTCGATACGATCTCCCCCGAGGTCAAGCAGGCGCAGAGCGGTATTCTGGAGTTCCTCCTGATCAACCACCCGCTGGACTGCCCGGTCTGCGATCGCGGCGGCGAGTGTCCGCTGCAGAACATGACCTTCCAGTACGGACCGGGCGTCACGCGCTTTGTCGATGAGAAGCGCCACTTCCCGAAGGCCGTTCCGATTTCGGATTATGTCGTTCTGGATCGCGAGCGATGCATCCAGTGCGCGCGCTGTACTCGCTTCACCGAGGAGATCTCGGGCGACGGCGAGCTGGCTATCGAAAGCCGCGGCAATACGGCGGTCATCTCTCCCTTTACCCCCGAAGGCTTCAAGAGCAAGTTCAGCGGCAACACGATCGAGCTTTGCCCGGTCGGCGCGCTGACCTCGCGCACCTATCGCTTCGCGGCTCGCCCGTGGGAGTTCCAGTCTCAGGACTCGATCTGCTCCATGTGCGGCGTCGGCTGCTCGATCGCCGTGCAGACGCGCAACGGCGAACTGATGCGCGTCAACGCGCGCCTCAACGAAGAAGTCAACGAAGAGTGGACCTGTGATCGGGGCAAGTTCGAGCAGTACTGGGTCAACAGCACGGACCGCATCAACGAGCCGCATCTTCGGATGGCCTCGCAGCTGCGCCGCGTAACCTGGGGACAGGCGCTCGACGCCGCCGCAAAGACCCTCAAGGACTTCGCCGCCGTGAACCCGAACAGCGTCGCCGGCATCGCCTCCCCGCGTTGCTCCAACGAAGACCTGTACTTGTTCCAGCGTCTGTTCCGCAACGGTCTGGGAACGAACAACCTCGACCACCGCACGAACACCGCACCGTATATCCCGATGCAGACCAGCATCGCGGAGGTCGGAACCGCGAAGACGATCGTCGCGGTCGGCGCCGAGATCGACGATGTGCTTCCCGTCCTGTGGCTGCGCGTCTACAAAGCGATCTCCAAGGGCAATGCGAACTACTTCCGTAGTGACGATGTGAAGTCCACGGAAGTAACCGACGCTATCGCGCTCGGCGCGGGCACGGTGGTTCTGGCGTGGCACAATATCCCGCTGGAAGACATCGAAGCCCTGCGCGCCGCCTGCGCGGCGTCCGGCGCCAAGCTCAACCTGCTGCTTCCCGACGCCAACTCCGTCGGCGCCATCAATATGGGCGTTCTTCCGGACCGCCTGCCGGCGCTGGCGAGTGTTTCCAACGGCGTGCGCCCGGTTTACGAAACGCTGTGGGGCGGCCCGCTGCCGGCCGAACCCGGTCTGGACACGCGCGGCATTCTCGAAGGCTGCGCGAATGGAACGATCAAGGCGCTTTACTTGATGGGCCCCGATCCGCTGAAGAACTTCGCGGACCAGGATCTGGTCAAGCGTGCGCTGGACAAAGTTCCGTTCCTGATCGTTCAGGATCTGTTCAACAATGGCGCGGGACGTCTGGCCGATGTGTTCCTGCCCTCCTGCTCGTTTATCGAGAAGGAAGGCACCTTCACGAATATCGAAGGACGCATCCAGAAGTTCAAAAAGGCGATCGAGCCGCGCGGACAGAGCAAGCCCGACTGGCAAATCGCCGCCGATCTGCTGGTTCGTCTGGGCAAGAACGTCCCGTATATTTCTCCGCGAGACATCGCCCGTGAGATCGCGCAGGTGGCCGCCGCGAAGCCGGCGCCGCCGGTCGGCTCTCCGGAACCGGCGCCCGCGACTATCATAGAAAAGGCGTCTTAGGCAAACTATCCATGACACCCAATCTGTTCTTCCACTATTTCTTTAACGTCGATCCGCCTCATACGGCGACTGGCAACATGCCGGCCGAATACTGGTGGATCGACCTGATCCGGATCGTCGTGCGCGTCCTCGTCGGACTGTTCGCGATCCTGCTGGTTGTCCCCCCGCTCGTCTGGTGGGAGCGCCGCCTGCTGGGATTCATGCAGCAGCGCCAGGGACCAAACCGCGTCGGACCGTGGGGCCTGCTTCAGACGATCGCCGACGGTGTCAAACTTCTCTTAAAAGAAGATATGAACCCGAGCAGCGTCGACGTGGTCCTTTTCGTCCTCGCTCCGGTAGTCTTCCTGGTTCCGGCGCTGGTCACGTCCGCCGTTCTTCCGTGGGGACCGAGCCTGACGTGGGGCGCTTCCGCGCCGAACGTCAGTGTCGGTGTCCTTTACCTGCTGGCCTGGGGCTCGCTCGCCGTTTACGGCGTTGTTCTCGCCGGTTGGGCTTCCAACAACAAGTACTCTCTGCTCGGGGGGCTTCGCTCCTCGGCCCAGATGATCTCGTATGAACTGGGCATGGGACTGGCGATCGTCACAATCGTCCTGCTTACGGGCAGCCTGAGCCTGACCGACGTCGTTGCGCGGCAAGGCTTCACCGAGTACGGCCTGCCGTTGTGGAACACGCTCAAGTTCTTCCCCATGGGACTTGTGGCGATGATGATCTACGCAGTTTCCATGCTCGCCGAAACCAACCGCGCGCCGTTCGACCTTCCTGAGGCCGAAACGGAGCTGGTCGCCGGCTACCATACCGAATACACCTCCATGAAGTTCGCAATCTTCTTCATGGCGGAATACGCGAATATGATCGTCGTCAGCGCCATCTGCGCCACGCTCTTCTTTGGCGGCTACCATGCGCCTCTGCTCTGGCTGGACGGTTCGTACCTCGGACCGCTCGTCGCTCTGAAGACCAACGCACTGCTCGGCGGCGCCGTCTCCGCGCTAGTGCCGGTGATGTGGCTGACGATCAAGATCCTGTGCGGCCTTTACTTCTTTATCTGGATCCGCGCCACGATGCCCCGCCTGCGCTATGATATGCTCATGCGCGCCGGCTGGCTGGGCGTCTTCCCGATCGCCCTCGGCAACATCTTGATGGTCGCCATCGCGATGGCGCTTGGGTATCAATACGGTCTGATCGGATGGATCGTTCTCGCGGTCGTTTCGCTCTGGGCGTTTGCCGGCAGCAAGCCGGGCCGCGCCTTCACGACGAACTCGCGCCGCGACACCACCGTCCTTCTCTACAGTGAAGCGCAGCCGTTCCGCGGCGTTCCCGAGCATTCGGGACACGGCGATCAGACGCTGCCTCCGAACGCTTTGAGCGAAGGCGCGCTTGCCGCTGCGGGCCAGGGCCCGCTTGACGATGCGTTCGCCGCAAAGAAAGGTTAACTCCCATGGGACTCTGGGATAACATCAAAACTCTGGGCCAGGAGGCGAAAGCGCCGTTCGTTGGCCTGGGAATCACGCAGGGCTACTCCAACAAAGAGCGCGTGACTATCGAGTATCCGGAAGTACGCCGCCCGATGCCGCGCCGCGCGCGGTGGCGCCATGTGCTGAACCGATATGAGAACGGCATGGAGAAGTGCATCGGCTGCTCGCTGTGCGCCGGCTCCTGTCCCGCGAACGCCATTCTGGTGGTCGCCGCCGAGAACACCGATGAAAATCGCCGCTCTCCGGGCGAGCGGTTCGCCGCGCAGTACGAGATCAACATGCTCCGATGCATCTTCTGCGGCTATTGCGAAGAAGCATGTCCGACGCAGGCGATCCAGCTGAAGGATATCTGCGAGATGGCCGACGACAACCGCAAGGATCTCATCTACACCAAAGAGATGATGCTCGTGCCGGATCCGACAAAACCGTAGCGCAGCCCGCCGGGGCTCGCTGAGAACAACGAAGAACAGCTTATGTCTGGACAACTTATCCTATTCGGACTGCTTGCGGCCATCGCGGTCGTCTGCGGTCTTTGCATGATCCTGAACGACAACCCGGTGCGCAGCGCGCTCTACCTGGTTACGCTCTTGTTCACGGTCGCCATGCTTTATGTTACGCTCAACGCGGCGTTTATCGCCGCCGTGCAGGTCATTGTTTATGCGGGGGCGATTATGGTCCTCTTTATATTCGTGATCATGCTGCTAAATTTGGGAACGCCGGAAGAGATCGTCGATCACCTGAAGCCGCAGAAGCTTTTGGGGCCGATTGCCGGTCTTCTGCTGATCGGCCTGCTGGCGAGCGTCGTCGCAGCGGTTCCGACGGGGCAGGGCGGTCAGCCGCTCAGCAACGGCACCATCGGCCCGTTCGAGATCGGCCTCGCGCTGTACTCGCCGAAGAACTACTGGCTGTTCCCGTTTGAAATCGTCTCGATCCTGCTGTTGGTTGCGGCCATCGGCGCGGTTATGCTTGCAAAGAAGAGGATTTAGCGCATGCCTCCAGCAGTCCCTTTGAACGCCAGTATCCCGGCAGTCCCTTTGAACTACTATCTGATCCTGAGCGCGATCCTGTTCACGATCGGCGTCGTCGGCGTTTTGATCAAGCGCAATCCGATCACGATCTTTATGTGCATTGAGTTGATGCTGAACGCGGTGAACATCACGCTGGTGGCCTTTTCGCGCTACCAGAGCACGCTGACTCCCGCCGGAGCCTACGCGAACCCGCGCTTTATCGACGGTCAGATGATGGTTCTCTTTGTATTCGCTGTGGCCGCCGCCGAAGTCGCGGTCGGTCTGGGAATCCTGGTGTCCATTTTCCGCAATAAAGTATCCATCAACGTGGATGAAATCGATTTGATGAAGGGCTAACCGCCTTTTGTTCGGGGGCTAACAGCCCCCGTGTTTTTGGGGCCAGCGAGCCCCTGTTTTTCGGAGTGACAGCGCAATGCCAAACTTGTCCGACCCGTATATAATCGCCTGGCTCATTCCGCTCTTTCCGCTGATCGGCTTTCTGATCAATGGGCTGTCCGGCGGAAAGCTAAAAAAGAACGCAGGATGGCTAGCGACAGCGGCGGTTTTCGCCTCCTTCGCCGTTGCTGTTTACCTGTTTACCCAGGTGCAGTCCTGGCCTGCGGAAGCAAAACAGCACACGGTGTTTCTCGCGCCCTGGCTGTCCGTCCCCGCCATCAATAGCATTCCGGCCTTTCAAGTCAACTTTGAGATGCTGATCGACCCGCTCTCCGTGCTGATGATGCTGATTATCACCGGTGTCGGCGGCTTGATCCACCTCTACTCCATCAGCTACATGGCGGCGGACAAAGGCTTCGCGCGGTTCTTCACTTATCTGAACCTGTTCGTCTTCTTCATGCTGATGCTCGTCACCGGCAACAACCTGCTGATGCTGTTCATCGGCTGGGAAGGCGTTGGACTTTGTTCGTATCTCCTGATTGGCTTCTTCTATGAGAAGAAGTCGGCGGGCGACGCGGCGAAGAAGGCGTTCATTGTCAACCGTATCGGCGACGTCGGCGTGCTGATCGGCATGTTCATGATTTTCCAATATTTTGGGACTCTGGACTTTGTGCAGGGACAGAGCGGAGTGCTCGGCATTGTCGCCGCCGCCCCGACCGTCCTGCGCGCCGTCGTTCCCGCCGTCATCACCGTAATGACGCTGATGCTGTTCCTCGGCGCAACGGGCAAGTCTGCGCAGATCCCGCTGTACAACTGGCTGCCGGACGCGATGGAAGGCCCGACTCCAGTTTCGGCGCTGATCCACGCCGCGACGATGGTTACCGCCGGCGTCTACATGGTGTCCCGAACGCATACGCTGTTTGAGCTGTCCGACACGACCATGGTTGTGATCGCCGTTGTTGGAATTTCGACAGCGCTGTTCGCCGCGACGATCGGTCTGATGCAGAACGACATCAAGCGTGTCCTGGCGTACTCGACGGTCTCACAGCTTGGCTATATGTTCGCCGCCTGCGGCGCGGGCGTCTTCGCCGCCGGTATGTACCATGTGATGACGCATGCGTTCTTCAAAGCATGTCTCTTCCTTGGCTCCGGCTCGGTCATTCACGCCATCGAGCATGCAATGCACGCGCAGCATGGCCATGGTGACGACGCCGCGCACGCCGAACATGGCGATGCGCCGCACGATGCGGTTTTGGCGAACGCCGGTCCGGACCCGAATGATCCGCAGGACATGCGGAACATGGGTGGTCTGCTGGGACGCACCAAAATCACTGCGGCAACGATGATCATCGCCACGCTGGCGATCTCCGGCATCGTTCCCTTCGCCGGTTTCTTCAGCAAGGACGAGATCCTCTGGCGCATGCTCAATGTGCATAACCAGTATAACTGGCTGTTCTGGGCTGTCGGGGCCGCGACGGCGCTGATCACGGCGTTCTACATGACGCGGTTGGTGATGAAGACTTTCATCGTCAAGGCGCAAACCGAAGCCGCGAAGCACGCGCATGAATCCGGTCTGTTGATGACGATCCCGCTCGTTATCCTGGCGGCTCTCGCCTCCCTCACGGGATGGGCAATCCTGCCGTTCGAAGGTTTTGAGAAGTTCCTTGCGCCGTCGGTCGTGACCGAAGGGTATACACCTACCATTCTTCGCATTGGGCAGGAACATACCTTTGGCTATGTCCTGATGCTTGTCATCGCCTGCGTGATGCTGGGCTGCTTTGGGATTTATCGAACCAAGTCGAATGGTCAGCTCATGTCGCCGCAGGCTCGGGCGGATCGGCACTTTCTCAGTCCGGGCTGGCTCAACTGGGTGCTTCTCAACAAGTACTTCGTCGACGAGGCTTACAATTTCTGGTTCGTCAAGCTGGGTAAGAAATTCTCTTACTGGCTGTGGAAGACCTTCGATGTCGATGTCGTGGATGGTATCGTGAACGGCGTGGGCGCGCTCACCAGCTGGACCGGCTCCAAGCTGCGTCTGGCGCAGAGCGGCTACGTCCGCAACTACGCCTTTTCCATGGTCATTGGGATTATTCTCGTCCTGTTCTTGGTTTTCCAACAGTCAGGACACGGCTGGCAGCGCTAAAAGCGCCCGCCGCCTCTTTCAGGAGCATTGCGTGTGAACGATATACCGTGGCTGTCCATCGTAATTTTCTTGCCTCTCGTGTTCGCCTTTATCGCCCTGGCGATGAAGGATAACCCGAGCGGCGCCCGTCTGGTCGCCTTTGTTGGGACGATCGTGACGCTTTTCGTCTCGGTGCTGATCTACGCGAACTTCAACTCTGGGATGACTTACGGCGCGGATGCGCCGCACTTCCAGATGATGGAGAAGCATTCGTGGATCCCGCTGAGCAAAGGCGCCATCAACTATCTGCTGGGCGTCGACGGCGTCTCCCTGCTGATGCTGTTGATGACGACCGGCATCTTCCCCTTCGTGGTCGGCGTGTCCAAAGACATCACCGAGCGTCATAACCAGTATTACTTCTGGGTGCTGCTGATGGAGACCGCCGTTCTGGGCGTGTTCCTGTCGCTGAACCTGGTGCTTTACTACATCTTCTGGGAAGCGATGCTGATCCCGGCGTACTTCATCATCGGTATCTGGGGTGGTCCGAAGCGTATCTACGCTACGGTCAAATTCTTCCTCTACACGATGGTCGGCTCGATGCTGATGCTGGTGTCGATCCTGGGAGTTTACTTCCTGACCGGCGCGGAGAGCTTTGATCTTCCGTATCTGACGGCGCACTTGCCGGCGGTCCTCGGCGGCCGGCTGACGACGGAAGTGCTGCTGTTCGGCGGCTTCTTCCTGGCGTTCGGCATTAAAGCTCCGATCTGGCCGTTCCACACCTGGGTGCCCGACGCATACTCGGAAGCGCCGACGGGCGGTTCGATCATCCTGGTCGCGCTGAAGATGGGCCTTTACGGCTTTATCCGCTTCTGCATCCCGATGTTTCCGAATGCGGTCGCCGTGTGCGCGCCGTTCATCATCATCCTGGCTGTCATCGGCGTCATCTACGCCGCACTGGTCGCCGCGATGCAGACGGATCTCAAGCGCCTGATCGCCTATTCGAGCATCTCGCACATCGGCGTCATCCTGCTGGCGATCTTCGCTCTGACGGGGATCGGCATTAGCGGCGCAGTGATCCAGATGGTGAGCCATACGATCACGACCGGCGCTCTCTTTATTATAGGCGGCGCCCTGTACTCGCGGCGCGGCTCCTACGCCATTGCCGATTACGGTGGCCTGATGAAGGTGATGCCCGGCTTCACCGTGATCTTCATGATCGCCATGCTGTCTTCGGTGGCGCTTCCGCTTACGAGCGGCTTCACCGGTGAGATCCTGATGCTGGTCGGTTCGTTCCAGACCCATCCATGGGCGACGGGCTTCGCGACAACCGCCGCAATTTGGAGCGTCGTCTATATGCTGTGGATGTTCCAGCGCGTGATGTACGGCCAGCTCGACAAGCCCGAGAACCAATCGCTGCCGGACACGACGCCCGGCGAGAAGTGGGCGCTCGTGCCGTTGATCGCGCTGATCATCATCATCGGCGTCTTCCCGACCCCGATCTTGAACAAGCTGAACTCTTCGGTCAGTGACATTTTGACGAGCGTGAACGGCTTATCGTCGGTTCCCACCATTGCGCGGACTCCTGTGGCGGCGCCTGCGCCCAGCAAGACGCCCGCAGTGGCATCCGCCGCGCTGACCCATTTGAAAGATTAACCACTCATGACTTCGATACCTTCGAGTGACTTTTTAGCCGTTTCGCCATTGCTGACCGTCATCCTTTTGGGGATGATCGTGCTGATGGTGGACCTGTTTCTGCCGCGTGACCGCAAAGGGATCCTGGTGGGCATTTCTGCGGTCGGCCTCCTGATCGCCGCTGGCTTCAGTGCGGCGCTCTGGGGCAGAGGACTGACTGGATTTGCCGGTTCGGTCGCCGCCGATGACTTTGCGGTCCTGTTTCAGATCATCCTGCTGGTCGTGGCGTTTCTGTCGATTTTTCTCTCCGAACGCTATATTCAGATCAAAGGGATTAACTACGGCGAATATTACGCGCTGCTGCTGTTCTCGACGTCCGGCGCCATGCTGATGGCGACAAGCCGCGAATTGATCACGATCTTCGTCGGCCTGGAAGTCCTGTCCATCGCCCTATACATTCTGGCCGGTTTCGCCCGCACCGAAGCGCGCTCCGAAGAGTCGGCCATGAAGTACTTCCTTCTGGGCGCCTTCTCCTCCGGCTTCTTCCTGTACGGCATCGCGCTGCTTTACGGCGGTACAGGCACCACGCGCCTCGACTCCATGCCGAGTGAAAGTCTCCAGTCGATCTACTCAATCGCCGGCATGGCTCTGCTGCTGGTCGGTCTTGGATTCAAGGCCGCAATCGTCCCGTTCCACTCTTGGACCCCCGACGTATACGAAGGCGCTCCGACCTCGGTGACAGCCTTCATGTCCGCCGGAGCCAAGGCGGGAGCATTCGCGGCACTGATCCGCGTCGCCGTGGCCTTCCTGCCGATTTCTGCTTACTTCCACGATGTCCTCTGGGTGCTGGCCGTATTGACGATGATCGTTGGCAACATCATTGCCGTGCAGCAGACGAACATCAAGCGCATGCTGGCTTATTCTAGTATCGCGCACGCGGGATATATTCTGGTGGGATTGATCGCACAAAACCAAGACGGCCGCGCCGGTGTCGTCTTCTACGTGCTCTCTTACACGTTTATGAATTTGGGTGCGTTCGGGATCTTAATCCTGCTGGCTCGGCGCGGCGATGAGCTGACGCAAATCAAGGATTTGGAAGGTCTTTCGCAGCGTCAGCCTCTGGCGGCGGCTTTGATGGCCATTTTCATGCTGTCTCTTGCCGGTATTCCGCCGACTGCGGGATTTATCGGTAAGTTCTTTCTCTTCCAGGGAGCCATTGAGGCTCACGAGATCTGGCTGGCGTGTATCGGCCTTTTGGCAAGCGTCATCGGCGTATTCTACTACCTGTGGGTCATTGCCCGAATGTTCTTTAAGCCCGCAACCCGTGAGTTCCCGGCGAACATTTGGAACAGCAATCCCCTCGCTTCTTTCGCCGTGATCGTCTGCGCGTTCATGTCCCTTGCTCTTGGACTGGCGCCGCAGATATTTTCAACTCCCGCTAATTCCGGCGCGCAGTCCTTACTCCCGCCAGTGACGCCGATTGCCGCTCCCGCCATCCCGATCGCAAAGGCCGACACGCCGCAGGTTTCTGCGAACGTTCGGTAGGTTGGTTCGTAAGTGTCAAGTCTCATCACATTGTGAACAACTGTGACGCGTTCGGAACTGGGTAGGCTCCTGGTTAAATAGGTCGGGCCGTTTCCCGTACCATTCGACTGTCGCCTCATAGGGCGTCTTGCGGCC
>NZ_JBDSQY010000317.1:0-10797 GCF_039929585.1 Capsulimonas sp. | reverse complement strand
GTTTGTTCTTACCAGCCGCGTCCGGCCAGAAGCTGCTCTTTGGGCAGCGTTTCCAGGTTGATGCCGACCATCGCTTCGCCCAGGTCCGCCGAGATTTCGGCGAGGATTTCCGGGTTGTCGAAGTGGGTGCAGGCGTCCACGATCGCTTTGGCGCGGCGCTTGGGATCGCCAGACTTGAAGATGCCCGAGCCGACAAAGACAGCCTCGGCGCCGAGCTGGCGCATCAGGGCGGCGTCGGCCGGGGTGGCGATGCCGCCGGCGCTGAAGTTCGGGACCGGCAGCTTGCCGGTGCGATGGATCTCGACGACCAGTTCGTAGGGCGCGCCCAGGTTCTTCGCCTCGGTCATTAGCTCTTCGAAGGGCATCGCGTGGATGCGGCGGACGCCGCCGAGCACCGTGCGCATGTGCCGGACCGCTTCGACGACGTTGCCCGAGCCGGCCTCGCCCTTGGTCCGGATCATCGATGCGCCCTCGGCGATGCGTCGGAGTGCTTCGCCCAGGTCGCGGCAGCCGCAGACGAAGGGAACTTTGAACGCGTGTTTATCGATATGAAATGCGTCGTCGGCCGGAGTCAGCACTTCCGACTCATCGACAAAGTCCACGCCGAGCGCTTCGAGGATCTGCGCTTCGACAAAATGACCGATACGGGCCTTCGCCATGACCGGGATCGTGACCGCCGCCATGATGCCCTTGATCATCTTCGGGTCCGACATGCGGGAGACGCCGCCATCACGCCGGATGTCGGCGGGAACGCGCTCCAGCGCCATGACCGCCGTCGCGCCGGCTTCCTCGGCGATGACCGCCTGCTCGGCGTTGACGACGTCCATGATGACGCCGCCTTTCAGATTTTCCGCGAGGCCAACCTTGGCCGCCCACGTCGACTTCAATTCTTGAGCCATGAAACCAAACCCTCTTCTAAAGTACAACTTTCCTCTATTCTACCTGAAACGCCCCTCCCGCCGCAATGCAGCGCGCCTGAGGCGCGTGCTTTGGTCGAGCGTCGCTGTGATCGCATGCGTCGGGGCGGCGGCGGGATTGATCTGGAGACAAGTTCGCACAGAAGGCCAGCCTATCTATCGCGACGTGTCTCAGGCGCCGCCCGCTCCCGTGGCGATCGTCTTCGGCGCGGGCTATTCTGGGAATGCGCTGAGCTCGATTCTTTCGGATCGCGTGAACGTGGGCGTCGATCTTTACAAGGCGGGAAAGGTAAAGAAACTGCTGATGACGGGGGACAATGGTCACGTGGGGTACAACGAGCCGGACGCGATGAAGGCGGCGGCAATTAAGCGCGGCGTGCCGTCGAAGGACATCGTCTGCGACTACGCCGGCTTTCGCACTTACGATAGTTTGTATCGGGCGCGTGATGTTTTTGGCGTCAGGAAGGCTATCTTAGTCAGCCAGACCTATCATTTGTACCGAGCGCTGTATACCGGCAAAAAATTGGGCTTGGAAGTGACGGGACAGGCGGCCGACCGGCAGACGTATTACGGTCAAGAATTTTTCGACAGGCGGGAAGTGTTCTCCACTGAGAGGGCGTGGATCGATGTAAACGTCACGCATGCGCAGCCGAAATATCTCGGTCCGAGAGAGCATAGCCTGGATGGATAGGGTGAGGTAAGAGGTGAAAAAGGCTGGACTGCGGGGAGCAGTCCAGCCTTTTCTTAGTTCAGAGGTCAGTGTCGTTCCTGACGAGGATTTACTTGCCCAGTTCTACCTGAGCGGACTGCGAGGATCCGTTGGCCGCCGCCGTGACGGTTACCGCGAGGAAGTCCGACGTCGAGCGCGACACCATCGGGAATGTCGCGGACGTAGCGCCGGCGGGAACAACGAACGAGTAAACGAAGAGCTGAGGGTCACTGCTGGTCATAACAACCGTCAAGCCCCCGGCGGGCGCAGGCCCGGAAAGTGTTACCGTTCCGGTGGTGCGATTGCCGTAATGGTCCAGTACATGGAACGGGATCGAGAGCGCCGTAATGGTCACCGGAGCGCTGATGTCCAGCGACGCCGTTTGCGTTGAGCCGTTGAGTGTTCCCGTGATCGTGACGGTCGTCGGGGTCGTGACATACTTTGTGGCGATCGGGAAGTTGACCGATGTCGCTCCCGCGGGAACGAGGATGGGGAAGACCTGCGCCGAGCTTGGATCGCTGCTGGTGAGGTTAACGATCGTTCCGCCAGCGGGAGCCGCGCTAGAGATAGTCACGGTTCCTACAGGACGTGCGCCGCCAATGACCGAGTTCGGCGTAATGGAGATACTGGACAACGTGATCGTGGGCTTCACGGTGACGGAAATCGTCTGAGAATAGTTGTTGAGCGTCGCCTTGATGATCGCGGTGACGTCAACAGAAGTCGATCGCGCAATCATTGGGAAAGTCGCGGAGGTTGCGCCGGCCGGGATGGCAAGCGAGTAGACGAAGAGCGCGGGATCGCTGCTTGTCAGAATGACGACCAGTCCCCCAGTGGGCGCAGGATTGGAAATCGTCACTGTCCCGGTACCGCGGTTACCGACGTAGAGGGTGCTCTGGGCAACCGTGATCTGCGTGACGATGGTTGGAACGGTGATCGCGAGCGTCGCCGTCTGCGTGGTTCCGTTGAGCGCCGCCGTGATTGTGACGGTCGTTGCGGGAACGTACTTTGTGGCGATGGGGAAGGTCGCCGATGTCGCTCCTGCGGGAACGAGGATGGGGAAGACCTGCGCCGAGCTTGGATCGCTGCTGGTGAGGTTAACGACTGTCCCGCCGGCTGGCGCCGCGTCGCTGATGGTCACAGTTCCCACGGGGCGCACGCCCGCGAGCACTGAGGATGGAGTGATCGACAGTCCGATCACCGAGACCGCCGGAGTGACATCCAGCGTCGCGGATTGGGAGATGCTGTCCAGCGTCGCCGTGATGGTCGCGGTCGCCGCCGCGCTGATATAGCGAGTAGCGATCGGGAAGGTCGCCGAAGATGCGCCAGCCGGAACCAGCGCCGTCGCATAGGTATAGGCCGTCGCTGTATCGCTGCTGGACAGACTGACGGTCAAGCCGCCTGCCGGCGCGGGCGCGGTCAGAGTAATCGCGCCTACGGGCCGAGCGCCCGCCACCACCGAGTTTGGAGCGATGGAGACACCGGATAAGGCTGGCGTTGGCGAAGTCGCGGTCGCGGACGCCTGGGCCGAATTCGCGCTCTCCAGACCATTGTTCGTCGCCGATACGACATAGTAGTACGTGGTTCCGCCCTGCGCGGTGAGATCGACATAACCCGGTGTCGCGACCGTATCGATATTGTTATATGAGTCGCCGTCCGTGGTGGATCGCTTGATCGTATAGCTCATCGCATTGGCGGAGGCGGTCCAGGTCAGAGTGACCTGATTGTCGCCGCCGGTCGCGGTCAAGTCGGTCGGAACTCCGGCGGGATCGGGAGCCAGAGCGGCGAACATGTTGGCGCCGTTGAACGATCCCAGGCCCGTCGAGTTATCATAACCGGTCGTGGCGGAGTAGAACAGGTTCGTGCTGTTGTCATTGATGTCGTGGAAGACGTTGTTGTAAGACGGTCCGGTCCCCAGCGCATAGAGTGCCGGGTGGAGGTATCCGAGCGTGCTGCGGCCGTCCGTTACGCGCTTTTGGTTGACGAGAGCCGCAAATGCAGACCACAGGGGCGCTGCGGCGCTGGTGCCGCCGGCGACATACCAGCCGCCGTTCCAACGAACAGAATATCCAGTGTTACCGTCGGCGCAGAGAGCAACATCCGGCACGTTGCGCGCAATGCTGGAAAGACCAAGCGTTCCCTGATAGTCCGGCTTGGCCCAGATCGTGCTGATGCCGCCGCCGCCGCCGAGCCCATGGGCTCCACGGCTGGTGTCTGTGGGATCGTTCCAGTTGGTCTCGCTCAAATATGTTCCGTCGTTCTTGACCGCCAGCGCCGTTCCGCCGACGGCGATGACGAGAGGATCAGATGCAGGATCGTCGACGCTCAGATTGACGCCGTCGTCATAAGCGCCCGCGTCGCCGGATGCGGCGAATATGGTCTGTCCTTGTAGCGCCATCTGCAGGAAGATAGAGGCTTCGGAGTTCTTGAACGACTGGGAGGTCGCCGTTTCGGCGATGCCCCACGACGTACTGACGGATTTGGCGACATTGTCCACGGCGATCTGATTGTACGTGTGAACGACGCCGTTGAGGCTGTTGGGTCCTTCGTAGACCATGATCTTGTCGGCGTTCGGCGCCAGCGCCATCATCAATTCGATGTCCAGCACTACCTCGAACGAGCCGAAACCTGTCGAGCTCGGGACGCCTGTTACGCCATCGACAAGGACGTTTTGGAGCGGAACGTTCGGAAGGCCGTACTGAGCGCGGTAAGCGGCAATATCCGACGCCTTGTATCCGTCGAGTTCGAAGAGCGCGAGCGTTTGCCCGGTTCCTGTCTGCGTCACGCTGTTAAGGTTGTAAGCCGTTTTGATGTCGGTGGGACTGAGTCCTCCAAACAACCCTGTTCCAATGTACGAGGGAGACTGAATGTCCTTCACGAGTGGAGTCATCGCCGTGTTGTTGGTGTGCAGCTGTGCGGCGTTGTCCAATCCCAGCACTCCGGCCAAGGGAACCCCAGCCACGGACGGAACTCGTGGTTCGCGGTCCGCTGAGTAAATCACGCGGCCATTGGGCTGCTGATAATATCCAAGATTGACTTTAAAGGTCGATTGTACGGTCGCGGCGGGCGCAGCCACATCGAGGATGAGTCGGTTCGGGGATGTCTTCGTGACGCGATATCCCTGCGCCACGTAGGCGGAGGCGAGCGCTTCGTACTGGGCGGCGGTCGGTGAGAAGCGACTGATAAACTCCGAAGTCGTCAGATGCTTCCCGAACAGTGGATCGTGCGGATCGTGCTGACGCCGGAGCAGATCGGTCGCTTCGGCCTGATTGCGCAGCGGCAGCACCAGTGCAAGCTCAACGTTTTGTGCGGCGCTCATCGGCCGGAGGGCGTGTGCGCCGACAAGCGCTCCGGGTATCTGCGACTGGGCGATCGCCGGCGGGACCGCGCCGATCAGAGCAGCGCCGAGCAATACGGAAGGAATAAGGGAAGAGACGCCCCTCTGCGCGCAGGCGCGCGGGCGAGAAGGAAGACGAAAAAGGGCTGACATATCGACGGTGACTTTCTACCTGATGAGGTTAGGTCTAGGACACACTGCGTTGGATTACCGTCGCCGCCATAGCGTCATGGCGTAAAAAAGCCGCGCTGCTATAAGGGAAACAGATCTATTATATCACGGATATTATCCGGCAATTGGGAAAAGATCGAGAGTGGACGGCGAAAAACCTGGTAATTGATGTTACGCAAACCATAATTTCGATCTGTCAGCTAGTATAGCGGTTCATTCGTGACAGCGCCGTGACAATTGACGCCAAAAACGTGACGGATTAAAGGAGTGGCGCTGTGTGACTGAGCGCAGCGTCTTAGCAATTGACGGTACGCACGACTTTAGCCGGCGATTGAACACCCGTATGTGGGTGTTCAATCGCCGGGCGCAGTGTGTGTAATATCAGCTGGTAATCAGACTTCGCGCCGCCACTCCAGGGCTTGAATGAGGGTTGCCTGATCGGCGTAGTCCAGGTCGCCGCCGACCGGCATGCCATGGGCGATGCGGCTGACGCGCGGTCCGAGGGGCTTGAGAATACTCGCCAGGTACATCGCGGTGGTGTCGCCTTCGACGGTCGGGTTCATTGCGAGGATGATCTCTTTGAATCCGCCGTCCGCAACACGTGTCTGAAGTTCCTTGACCTTGAGACGGTCGGGGGTGACGCCCTCCAGTGGCGAAATGACGCCTTGGAGAACATGGTACACCCCTTTGAACTCATTGGTCTTCTCCATTGCGATCAGATCGCGCGGCTCTGCGACAACGCAGAGATGCGTCTTATCACGCCGGGGATTGGCGCAGATATCGCAGACATCGCCTTCGGAATAATTGAAGCAGATGCTGCAAAACCGGATGCTGCCCTTGATCGCGAGCAGGGCCTCGGCGAGCGCGCGCGCTTCGTCCTCAGGAATCCTCATGATGTGGAAGGCAAGGCGCTGCGCGCTCTTGGGGCCGATGCCCGGGAGCTTTTCAAATTCGCCGACAAGTCGTGCGATCGGTTTGGGATAGTATGCCGCCATAACGCCTAGAAGAAGCCGCCGGGCAGCGTGTTGCCCATGCCGGCGGGCATGACGCTCTTGAGCTTCTCTTCGCGCAAGTTATTGGCCTTCTCGATCGCCTCGCGGGCGGCGACGGTCACCAGGTCTTCCAGCGTCTCCACATCATCGGGATCGACGGCTTCCTTGGCGATCTTCACTTCTACGACTTCGCACTTGCCCGTCACCACGATTCGGACCAGCCCGCCGCCGGCCTGACCTTCGACGCGGGCCTGGGCCAGCTCCACTTCCACAACCTTGGCGTCGGACATCGCCTTCTGAGCCTGCTTCATCAAATCGCCCAGACCGCCGGGCATCTTGCCAAATGGGTTCGCCATTTCTAATATCCTTTCGATCCATCTTCGTCTAGTACACGACCGCCGAAAACGGCGATCACTTCATCCATCAATGGGGATTCCAGCGCTTCTTCCACGACAGCCGGAGCGGGTTTAGGCGGTCCGGGCGTCGCACTGCGAATTGCGGAGTTCTCACCTTGCATTGTACACTTGATTTTATAAGTTCCGGACTCCAAGCCAAGCGTTTTATTAATGATATCTTCAAGCGCTTTGCGGCCCTTCTCACTACTCTCCATCCGTTCGTAATGGAAACGTCCTGAGAATTGTAAGAAAATCGTCTTTTCTCGAACGGCGATCGGCGAAGCGTCACGTACGTGGGCGGCTCCGGAGGGCGAGCGCGTCCCCATGCGGTTGACGACTTCCTGCCACGCCTTTTGCAGTCGAATCAGATCGGGATGCGCGTCGGGCGGCAGGGCGGGACGAGCTGACGGAACAGACGGCGGAGGCTCCGGGACTGCGACCGTTTGAACGTGCAGCAGATCCTCCGGTTCCTCTTCCGGTTCCGGAATGTCGATGGACGGCGTCCAAAGGCTAGGAAGCGCCGTGTCGCCGTCTTCCTTAGCCGCAATCTCGTCCCCAGGAATAATGTCCGCAATGTCGTCGCCCGGCAAAAGCGCATCCATCTCTTCTGGCTCATCGTCAATCGGATCGTCACTGAGAAGATCGCTTTCAATGGACAGTGAGGGCGGCGCAAGGGCGACTTCGACAGAGGCGACAGGGACTGGCGGCGCCGGGGTGGGGGGCGCCGCTGTTGGTACGGACGTCGTACTCCGAGGAGTTTGCTCGGCGGACGGAGTCGCTAGGCGCGGCGCTGGTTCGGTAGCCGGCGCAGCGGCGCGGGGCGCTGCAATCGGAGCGGTGACAGCGCGGGCGACGGGCTCGGCGCCGACGTTCGCGGGGCTTGATGGAAGTCGCACCAGGCGCAGAAGGGTCATCTCCAGCAGTAGGCGGTGCTGGTTGTTGAAACGCGATTCCCGCTCGGCTTCGGAGATAATCTCCAGTGCGCGCAGCAGGTCCGAAGGCGCGAACAGGGCGGCTTGTTTGCGAACGGTGGCGCTGTCGTCCAGGCCGTCGGCGGTCGCTACTGGGGCGCCGACGCTCAGATAAAGCATGTCGCGCAGTCGGGTTGAAAGGCTTTTCAAAAACTGACGGATGTCCTTGCCGGACGCCACCACGTTCCCGGCGAGTTCAAACACGCCGGCGGCGTCGGAGGCGGCCAGCAAACCGACTGTGTGCGCCAGCACGTCATCATCCACCGTCCCAAGGACCAGGCTCACATCATGCGCCGTCACGTTCTCGCGCTTGTAAGCGAGCACCTGCTCCAGCAGCGAGAGCGAATCACGGTAAGATCCGTCGGCGGCGCGCGCTACCAGCGCGGTCGCCTGCGGCTCAGCGGCGACGCCTTCTTCCTGAAGCACCTGGGTCAGCCTGTGAGAAATCTGCGCGATCGTTCCACGCTTGAACTCGAAGACCTGGCAGCGGGAAGCGATTGTGATCGGCAGCTTTTCCAGCTCGGTCGTCGCCAGAATAAAGACGACGCGGTCCGGCGGCTCTTCCAGGGTTTTGAGGAAGGCGTCCATGGCGTCGCGCGACAGCTGATGGGCTTCGTCGATGATGTAGACCTTGTAACGGCCCTCCATCGGCGGGAACTTGATGCTGGCGACCAGATCGCGGACGTCGTCGACCTTGCCGTGCGAGGCGGCGTCCATCTCCAGCACATCCACGAAGTTCGACGCCGCGATGGATTTGCATGGTCCGCACTGGCCGCACGGTTCGGGAGTGGGCTTGGTATTGTGGCCGTCGGGGCCGATGCAGTTCAGGGCTTTGGCGAGGATGCGGGCGCAGGTGGTTTTGGCTGTTCCGCGCGTTCCGCAGAACAGATAGCCGCTGGCGACGCGTCCCGCCGCCACGGCGTTTTTGAGCGTTGTGGTGACGTGTTCCTGCCCCACGACGTCTTCGAAGTTTTGCGGGCGGTATTTTCGATAGAGGGAAACGTATGCCATGAGCCCTTGATTATACCCGATACGGCGGGTCCCGAGAAAGCGACGGACCCTTCCGAAATTTCGGAAGGGTCCATTCGGGCGGCTTTCGCCGCACATATTATTTTGGCCGTGCACCCGCCGTTGAAGTCGTTCCTCCACGTGTTACGTAACGCCGCAAGCTCCGGTCAGAGCACCAGCGGCACACGGGCAAGACTCCTTATCGCTGCTTCGTTCCCGACCTGACGAGGTTCGAAGCTTGTCCGTTGCGCTGGGTCCGTCCATCAACACCGCGTACGAACGCCAAAACCGTAAAAGAGCGCCCCGAGGGCGGGGATTCAATCTCCCATGACCCGGGTTTGGAGAATAGGGCACCGGAACCGCCCCATCTAGCACGGCCAAATCGTTCTCCTCCCAATTCAAAATTGGGAGGAGAAAAGTTTCTATTCGAAGACTTTCTGTCCCTGGCCTAGAACATCTTCGCGGGTCAGAGTGAAGGTCTTCTTCAGCAGATGCAGTCCCGGCTGCGGTCCGCTGGTGTCACCAGGAACTATACCCGATGTATCCAAATAACGCGAGTCCGTCATGCCTTCGCCGCGCCATCCGATACGGTCCTGAACCTGCGGTGGAGTGTCCGCATGATTGGATGGGTTGAACCACATGGTCACCGTGTATTTCGGCGCCGTGAAGGAGTACATCTCCGGGTCCTTGCTCATATCGATCTTGCGTGAGAACTTCCCAGCGCGCACCGACGCCGAATCCTGCATGATCGTCAGGCTCGGATTGAGCGACAGCGAGTTCAGTGAGAAGTTATTGATCTCAGGCGTCTTGTAATCCGCATCCTGGAAGCGAATTTCAATACGGGTTCCGTCGATCAGACCCCACTCATGCGCGCCGGTCTCCAGGACGAATTTCTTCGCGCCGATCGAGTTCAGCTTGCCGCGCATCTCGAAGACCTTGGGAGCCACGCGAACCAGCTGCGCGTCGAATTTGTAATCGATCGGCGGCTGGGTCATCGTGGCGCGCCATTTACGGCGCATCGTCATCTCCTGGATCTGCTTTTGTACGTTTTGCGCGCTGGACGATTCGCCGAACTCACCGCCGTAGCCGGCCGCCATGTTGTCCATGTGCGCTTTGTAACAGTACTCCCACTGCTTCAGCGCTTCGTCCGGCATGCCGAGCGCTTCGTAAGTATGCGCGAGGCCGTGACCGAGCGTCGTGATCTGCAGTGACGCTTGTTTAGCGGCTTCTTTCTTGATGGGATCGTTGGGATCCGCCTTGGCGGCGGCCATGGCGTCGTCGATCACCTTCTTGCCTTTTTCGTAATACTCGCGAGATTTGTTGAAGTCTGAGATCTTGCGATAGTAGTGCGTGAAGGCCAGGTCGGAATACATTTCCGGAAGATCCGGGTTGTTGTTGATGCCTTCGCGCATTAGCGAAAGCGCGAGCGGAATATAACGACGGTCGGAGCGCTGGTCAGTGTCCGTGAAGTTATAGTCCATGTGCCACGCGCCGGTCTCATAGACGTCAATAAAGTGCGGGTCAAGCCACGTGATGATGCGGATCATCGGCGTGATCGCCTCGTAATCGCCATTATGGAAGAACTCGTCGGTGCGGACCCACAGCAGGCCGGCGACAGCCTCGCGGAAGCCGGTGAAGGCGCCCAGCGCCATCTCAATCGGCAGACCGCCCTTGCTGTTTCCAACGGCGGCGCCGACGCCGTTACCCTTGGGCTCATATTGATGGCGGGTCGGATCCATATTGACCTGTAGGAATCCGACGGGGATGAACAGCAGCAGTCCGAGCACCAATATAATTAGTCGTTTTGAACTGGACATCATAATTAGACCTCACGGCGTTCGAAGATTGCCACCGCTAGCGTCAGAAGGATCGTCGTGTAGAGGATCGCATAGACGATCAGCTGCACGATGTAGAGGCCTTCTTTGCCGACATGAATTTCCGGGTGAATGATCGGATTCTGAATGTTGTAGTTCGCGAAGTTCGGAATCACCACATGAACCAGATAGAAGAAACCGGTCACGAGCGCGTTTTTGTGGTGGTCCGGATCCTTGGCGAGCGATTCTGTGATCGACGACAGACTTCCCAGAAGGTAGATGGCGAATGTCAGGAAGAAGTTGACGAAGGGCGATAGGAAAACGGAGAAGAACAGGGCCAACGCGCCGACGATCATCAGCTGGAAGAAGATCATCAGGATGCCCTTGAGGACATCTAAGTTGAACGCGTGCTCTTTAATCGTTAGGATCGCTAGAAACGCGATTCCCATTAAGGCGATGTTGGAGAATACCGTCATTAGGCCGCCC
>NZ_JBDSQY010000316.1:0-4508 GCF_039929585.1 Capsulimonas sp. | reverse complement strand
GGCCCCGAGGGGTTATTTGGCGCTGATGGTGAGGCCGGGCCAGTCGTCGGTGCGGAAGGGGACGGCGGGGAGGCCGGCCTTGTTGTAGAGGTTGGTGACCGGGTTTTCCGCCCAGGCGTAGCGCACCGCGATGGGGGCGGGGACGCTGGGGGAGGAGAGCACAACGGTCGAGCCGTCGATTACGGCGTCGGCCCAGTACCACTTTTTGTCGGCGCCGGCGAGGGCGAAGCCTTTGACGGCGGCGGTGGGGCTGGGATCGGCCGTGGGGACGAAGTTGCCGGTGCGGGTCAGGTAGTCGCTGAGCGGGGTGGTGGTGCTGACGAGCAGGCCGCCGCCGAGGTGGTCGAAGGTCACGCGGACCTTGGAGCCTTCGACTTTATAGGACTTGTACTCGGGGCCGCTGTATTCGATCTTCTGGCCGTAGGTCTTTGCGAGAGCAGTCAGCGCGAGGCGGCGGCCGACGTCCTGCTTGTCCTTGGGATGGATGTCGGGGTTGTCGCCGATGTCAATCGCGAGCGCCTGACCGGAGTTCTTGATGTTCTTCGCCGTCATCGTCTGCGCTTCGCGCAGTTCCGCCCAGGGGTGGTCGCCCGGCTGATTGGCGACGGCCTGGAAGTTCGCCAGCTGGACGATGTAGAACGGGAAGTCGCCCTCGCCCCATTGCTTGCGCCAGTCGCCGATCATAGCCGGAAGCACGGAGCGGTATTGGTAAGCGCGATCGGCGTTCGATTCGCCCTGATACCAGATCGCGCCCTTGACGCCGTAGGGGACGAGCGGTTGGATCATGCCGTTGTAAAGGACGGTCACGACATTGGGGTTACCATTGAGGTTCTGCGGGAATGGCTTCATCTGGGCGTTCGCCGCGCCGATCTTGTAGTGCCAGGGAACGGCCAGCGAAACTGCGTCGCCGCCTGGGATTTCCAGATGCATGGGGTTCGCGCCGTTGTACAATCCGCCGCCGCCGCCGGTGTCCATCGCGCGGACCGTAATCACGTTCGCGCCCGCGCGCAGCGCCGATTTGGGGATGGTGTAGATGCGTTCGATTCCGAAGTCGTTCGACGCGCCGACCTGAACGCCATTGATCCAGGTGGTGTCGAGATCGTCAACAGCGCCCAGATAGAGCTTGAGATCGTTGGCCTCGGCGCCGGCGGGCAGCGTGAACTCCTTGCGGAACCAGACGATACCGTCAAAGCTCGTCAGGTCGGCGTCGCCCACGGTCTCCCAGGCGGCGGGCAGTGTCATCGTCTTCCACGACGACGCATCCAGGGCCGGATCGCTCCAATTGGCCTTAGCGCCCGGATCATTCGCCGCGTACCAATCCAGCCATTGCTGTCCTATGTTGACGCTGGATGTGGTGGTTCGCTGGGCGCGGACGATTTCCAACTTGTCCTTGAAATCGGGAAGTTTCGCCACGGAGCCTTCGCTGGTCCAGGCTTCCGCGATCGTCCCGCCCCAGGAGGTCTGAATGAGACCGATCGGGATGTTAAGCTTTTGATTGAGTTCGCGGCCGAAGAAGTAGCCGACGGCGCTGAAGCCGCTCCAGGTGCCCTGGGTCGCAATGCTCTCAGGCGTCACGGCCTCCCAATGTCCCGTTGTCAGATCCTGCGGGGTGAACGCCGTGCTTTTGGCGGTGGTGAAGATCCGAACGTTGGGGTAGTTGGCGGCGGCGACCTCCGGCGCGGGGTTCGCCAGCATTCCCATACCGAACTCCATGTTCGACTGCCCCGAGCAGATCCAGACATCACCGATCAGGATGTCGTGCAGCGTGGTGGTGCTTGGGCCGGTCACGGTCAAATCGTAGGGGCCGCCGGCGGTCAGAGCCGGCAGCTTCGCGATCCACTTGCCGTCCGCGTCCGCCGTTCCGCTGGCGCTCTTACCGTTGATGCTGACGGTCACCTTCGTTCCCGGAGCCGCCCAGCCCCAAACGGGATCCTGACGGTCGCGCTGGAGCACGAGATGGTCCGTGAAGACTGGGGACAGAAAGGGTTTCGCGTCCGGCGTCTGCGCCATCGCGCTTGAGAGGGGAAGCGCCGCAAGAACGAGCAGGCCGACGCCTCTCGGGGAGACTTTCATGGAAATACCTCGTCGTTGTGTCGTGGGAATTTTACTGGATAAGATCGCAATACGACACGCACGCCGCCGTTTCCTGCCCACGATAAAATGAGGTATAAGATTGGCGTATCCAGCGGACGAAGGGTGAGAGCAAGCATTATGGAAATCTATGTCAGCACCGATGTCGAGACGGACGGTCCGATTCCCGGACCGAATTCAATGCTCAGCTTTGGCTCGGCGGCCTATCTTGCCGATAAAACGCTGCTCAGCACATTTGAGGCAAATCTAGAAACACTGCCGGCCGCGCAGGGCGATCCGAAGACCATGACCTGGTGGGCAACGCAGCCCGAAGCGTGGACGGCTTGCCGAGAAAATCTGCAATCTCCGGAAACTGCCATGGTTCGCTATCTCCAATGGCTCAAGGAATTGCCGGGTAAACCCGTATTTGTCGCATACCCCGCCGCGTTCGATTTCCTCTTCGTTTACTGGTATCTCATCCGATTTGCCGGCGAAAGCCCTTTCTCGCATTCGGCTCTGGACATCAAGACATTCGCCATGGCGATGCTCGGATCGGATTACCGGGACGCCACCAAGCGGCGCATGCCCAGGCGCTGGTTCGACCCAATTCCGCACACCCACCGTGCGCTCGACGACGCGATCGAGCAGGGGGCTCTGTTTTGTAATATGCTTCAGGAGCATCGCGGGGGCGAGCATGACGGCGATAAATAATCAGCGCCGAGTGGCGTTTGTCACCGGAGCGGGGCGGGGAATCGGACGCGCCATCGCTCGGATGCTCGCAGAAGAAGGATATGCCGTGGCGCTGATGGCGCGAAGCGCCGAAGAACTCTCGCAGACGGCTCAGGAGTGCGAAGCGCTCGGCGCGCGAGCGCTGCCGATTTCATCGGACATCACGGACCCCGCGCAGCTCGATCAGGCCATTGAGCAATGCGTGCGTGATCTTGGAAGTCTCCATGTTCTGGTCAATAACGCCGGCGCTTTTCACTGGGGATCGGCGGACACGGCTGACCCCGACGCCTGGGATCATCTCATCGATCTCAACTTAAAATCTTCGATGCGCGCGACACGCCTCGCTCTGTCGCATATCCTCGCTGGGGAAGAGGGCGGCGCGGTGCTGTTTATCGCCTCCATGGCGGGGCGTATCGCTTTTGGCATGAACGCGGCCTATGTCGCCTCCAAGCACGGGATCGTCGGCTTCGCCGGCTCGGTCTTTCAAGATGTCCGCGAGCGAGGAATCAAAGTCTGCGCGATCTGCCCGGGATTGGTCGAAACATCGATCACGGATGACATCGGCGCGGACCTCGCCAAAATGATCCAGCCGGAAGACGTCGCCGAAGCCGCCCGTTACGTGCTCCGCACGCCCGCCCGTGTCTGCCCGACAGAAATCATACTTCAGCCCCAGCGCGCGCCGTGGGAGAAATAGAGCGTAATAGGCAGGGACTTGGCTGTGAAATCGCGAATATGGGAACTGACAAGCATCCACACAGACGAAAGTAGGGTCTCGTATTGCGTTCTCAATTCGCCGCTATTATTCTCGCGTCTTCCTGCCTCTTCGCGGCCGGCGTTGCCAGTCACGCATCTGTCACCGCGCGTAAAACTGCCGCTCCGGCGGCCTCCGCCGGCAATTCTGATCTCAGCGCTATCAAAGCGGCGTATAAGGACCGAAGCTATGCGGTTTTGACGCGCAGCGCTGGGCAGATGTACGGCGCGGCGGCGCCGGATTTTATGTTCAGCGACCGAAGCGGCGCGAAGATCAATCGCGGGGCGGCGGTTCAGCGCGCCGGCGCGGCCCTGTCCACGCTGGGGCGCGTCGTTGGCTCCCCCTCGGACCCGCAGGCGCTCACCTACACGGTTGATATCATGAGCGTTACGTTTTCCGGGAATCAAGCGATTGTCATTGAATCGGGGCAAGTCCATGCGCTGTCCGTTTCCGACGCCTCTGCAGGCGCGTTCGCGAAGGCGGCAAGTGCGCTGAGCGGCGTGTATCGCGACGTTTGGGTGCGGACGTCGCAGGGATGGCGGCAAAAGAGCGCGACCAAACTCTAAATCATCACTGTGCTTCCTTCGAATACCATAAAGGTCCATACACCATGCGCTTGCACACCCGCCTCGCGGCTCTGACAGTCGTCTGCTTCCTCGGAATATCGGGGACTGCCTCCGCGAAGGCGCATCACAAACCAGCCCACGCCGCCAAAGCGCCTTCCAATCCGGATTATAAGTTTATCAAAGCGGCGTACGATTATCGCAGTTACGGTTTTGTCTCGCGAGACTGCAACCGGATCTACAGCTATACGACTCCAGACTATGTGGATACGTGTCAAGTCTCATCACATTGTGAACAACTGTGACGCGTTCGGAACTGGGTAGGCTCCTGGTTAAATAGGTCGGGCCGTTTCCCGTACCATTCGACTGTCGCCTCATAGGGCGTCTTGCGGCCA
>NZ_JBDSQY010000315.1:0-39030 GCF_039929585.1 Capsulimonas sp. | reverse complement strand
CCGGGGAGTGTCCAGATGCAGTTCGATCGCGCCGCCCGGCCCTCCGCTGGCGGTGCGGACGATGAACTCGGTCTTGCGCGTCCAATCGACGCCTGCGTAGGACAGAGAATCCCCCTGGGAGATCGAGCCGACGTTCCGGCCGCCTTCGCGGCAATCTTCGGTTTTGAGGTCGCCGTGAGAATCCGTAAAGCTTGCGGCGAGCGTGGGAATGACGAGCTTGCGGCCGGCGTAGGGGCGGCAAAGCGGGTCGCCGACGCAGACGCCTTCCCAGCCGATGTATTTGGTCCCGGCGTAAAAGCTTTCGGCCATCGTGTAGCCCGACAGGTAGTGCGTCAGATCGATAGTCGGCGACGAGATGCCGTCGAGAATCGGCTCGCCGGCGTAGCCCTGGATGCAGGTGGCGCCGTGGGCGATCAGGTCCGCGATCAGCGACTGGCCGCCCGAGGTCGGCATGAACGTGCGGGCGCCGGTGGACACAGCAGTATCGACCATCGAGCCCGGGGCGAAACGGAGCGATTGGTAGGCGTCCCCGTCGTAGTGGCTGTCGTTGCTGCCGTACGAGAAGTATCCCAGCAGGTCCATCTTATTTCCGATGAACTTCTGTGTCAGATCGGTGAAATGGGGAACGCCCGACGCCTCCAGGATATCGTTCATACGCAGCATGTCGCCAAACCAATCGCCCCAGGGTTCTTCCTCGGTGACGTTCAAACTGGGCGTCACGAGCGGAAAATTCGTCTTGTCGCCCAGGCCGAAGTCCGGCTGGATGTCAAAGAGAATGTCGCCTTTACCAACCCCGCTCTCTGCTTCGAGCGCCTGCGTGACTAACCCCATGGCGTCCGCCTGCGTGTAGCCGTCGAGCCGGGTCACGAGATACCCGCCGAACTTCGCGTGCGAGAATGGCTCCGACGTATGATAGTATCGGTTCACCCATCCCGTTCCCACCGTGCCCGATCCCGCAAGGTTCGCCTTGAGCGCGCCGGGAATTCGCGGGTAATCGATGGCCGCCAGATAGCTATCGAGCGACGGCATCATCGGCCCCTGCCCTCCCTCGCGCTCACCGGTTTCTCCATCGCGGACACGAACGGGAACGCCCTTGGTCAGCACAATAAAATCGATCTTCTTATGCTTCGCCAAGTACTGGCTGATAGGACCTGCGATTTGCGCTGTGTAATCGCCGATCAAAATCGTCTCGTTCTCCGTCTTCACCGCCGAATCGATGCACTGGACGGCGACGACGTTTTTGATATGTCGCTTCGCCTCATAATCCTTCGCCACCGCCGTGGAGATCGGACTGGCCGCGTTGTAAACGAGCAGCACCTCGCTCGGCTTTCTTTGCGCGTGAACCGGGGCGCAGATCGCGATTGCGGCGGTGATGACGAGGACAAAATTGCGAACAGAGGATATCATGGAGCGTTGCAAACCTTCCGTTGGCCGGGCGAATATACTCTATGGTTATATTGCGCCCGGCCAATCGTATTTCCTCCTTTAGGGTGTAAAGCCGATATTGCCGAAACCGCTGGTCGAGAAGTTCGCGGCGGGCGCGTTCTTGGCGTAGGCGGGCTGGCCGGCGTTCAGCCCCTGCACGATGTCGTCGATGAACGAGGCGTTCCCATGCGCGCCGGCGTCGATGACGATTCCGGCGAGGCCGGGCGACGCGATGTTGTTATAGTAAATGCCCATGTTTGTTCCGGAGTAGACATTCATGCCGTCGAACATCGAGCCCGAGATCGTGTTGCCGCAGACCGTGACGTTCTGCACGGACGAGGTCGTTCCGGAGACGCCAACGCCCATTCCGGGGAACTTGATTGCGTAGCCATAGCTGCCGCCGCGCAGGATCGTGTTGCCTTCGATATAGGCCGTAAGGAGCGAGCCCGGCGAGCCGTTCCCCGTGAAGACGCCGACGCTGATTCCGTACTCCTTGACGGAGTCGGTGCAGAGGTTGTTCGCGACGAAGTCGTTGGTCCCGCCGTAAATGCCGATATTGTTCGCCCACCAGGGCGCCACGACGGTGTTGTTCAGAACCGTGATCGAGGTCATCTGCTGCGAGGTCGAATCGTCGTTGATCGCAATGCCATCGTCACCTGAGCCACGAACGAAATTGTTCTGCGCGGTCAGGTTGTTGCCGACATTGTTGGTGTTGCCGTTGTTCAGGTTGATCCCGTCGGCCCAGGTGTTGCCGAGGCGACAGTTCTGGACAAGACCGTTCGTTCCATCCGCCCAGACGCCCGCGCCCTCATGCTGGATCCAAAGGCTGTCGATCAGCCAGTTGCTTCCCTTGATATTGATCGCGCCGCCGTTGCCGCCGGCCGCGTTGTTGGATACCGCGTTGCCGTCGATCGCGAAGTTCTTGAGCGTGCAGGAATTCGGCTGGATCACATTGTTCGTGGACGCGGCGGGAAGCGTGGGATTGTAGTAGATCGTGCTGTACCACATGCCCGCGCCCTGGATCGTGATCCCATTCGCCGACAAACCCGACGTTCCATTCAGATAGAAGACACCCGTGGGGATCCAGACGCTTTTGCCCTGTGTCTGCGCGTCATTAATACAATTTTGGATCGCCGTGCGGCTGTCCACGCCGCTGTTGTTCGCCACCGCGCCGTAACTGGCGATGCTGAGCGAGTTCGCCGGCTGCGTGAGCGCGGCCGGGGGCGCCTCCAGATCGACGACATCGACATTATAGTAAGACGCCGAGTTCGCCGCGTCTTTCTGAAGCGTGATCGTGCTGCCCGGAGCGACGGCGGCGCCGCTGATGAACGTATGCGCTTCATCCCAGAAGATATGCGGATTGCCGGCCGAAGGCGATTGATTGAAGCCATCGTAGTTGGCGTCCGTCTCGTAAACCCACGTTTGTTTGGAGTTGACGTTGATCGCCTGGCGGAGCGTCCCGTTCACATAAAGATTGAGCGTGGACGTAATCCCGCCGCCGCCCGCCGAATCCGGGATCGAGTAGCGCACGTTGATGGCGCTGATGTTCTGGCCGGTGTTATTGGTCCAGCGCACATACTGTCCATTCGCCGCCAGATGCGCGTAGGCGTGCCCCGACGCTTCCAATTGCGGGCTGGTGAACTTGGTGGTCGGCGCCGATGTGAGCGCTGTGGTTGTCGCGCCGCCGCCCAGCGTCCCGCTCTCGGCTTCATAGGAAACAAACGGAGTCGCGGCGCCGATTTGAACGGGAGTAATCAGCCACTGCTGGTTCACATTGGATAGATTGGCGTCCCATTGCCATACCACGCTGCCATTCGACGTCGATCCGGTATTGTCGAGCGCCTTACCGCTGGAGGCGCAGACAAGCTGATAGTATCCGCCGCCCGCACTGTTGATCGTCCACGCCTGATTGTTATTGCTCGTGGACGATGTATATTGCTTCACCGCAGCGCCGTTCGTGGTGGAGCCGCCGTTATCCAAAGCCATGCCGCTGGTCGCCGAAATCAACTGCCACTTGCCGCCCGCCAGACTGATAAACCTCCACTGCTGGTTTGCGTTGCCCGGCACATTCGACCATTGGCCCATATTCGCACTCAGCGTCACCGACCCACCGTTGTCCAGATAGTTTCCGCCCGTCTTGCAGGCCAATCGATACAAAACGCCCGAACTGAACTGCGCCCGCGCCGGCGCGGCGAAGAACACGGATGCGGCGACGATCGCGCCGATGCACACCAGTATAGCAATAATCTTCTTCACAACATCACTCCTTTGTCAACAGAACCGCCACTGAATACTTCGCTCACAGCCGCACCGTCGCGGGCGCATCTGAATTGCAATCAATGCAAAAACACCGGATATAATATCCGGGTGCTCAGACACGAAACTCCGTGCGAGTTCATTATACTCTAGAGTTATTCACGTGTCAAGAAGAATATTGGAGATTGACGATGACCGTCACGCTAGACCTGACCGACGAAGAATGGACGCTCCTCGATACCCGGGCGCAGTCCGAAGGGATCAGCCGGGAGGATCTCCTGCGCCGCCTGATCGCCCAGCTTGCTCCGCCGCAGCCGCCGCGCGCCACGGCCGCTCAGATCAGCGCCCTGCGCGGCGAAGCGCCCATCGACGATCCCGAGGAGCTCGCTGAGCGGGAGCGCGAGCACGAGGAGATGCAAAACAACATCGCCCGCTGGCGCGCGGATCAGGAGCGGTAATCCCATAGGAATATGATTATTCGCGACCGATGAGTTTGCCTGCCGGGAATTGTCCTAGAAAATGAGCGCACATCGCGTGAAGGGACAATGATTCCAATGCAGCTTGAAAACAAGAATGTCGTGGTGATTGGCGGAAGCCGTGGGCTGGGCCGGGTAATCGTGGCGGCGGCGAGGGGCGAAGGGGCGAAAGTGCTGGCTGTCGGGCGGCGGCGGGATTCGCTGGAGGAGACCGTGAGAGAGATTTCGGGTGTCCAAACTCTGTCGCTGGACGCGACACACGAAGATGCGCCGGACCATGTCTTCGAGGCCATGCGGCCGGATGTGCTGGTGCTTTGCGCCGGCGCAATCCCGCCTATCGGGCCAATCCACGAGCAGACGTGGGACGAGTTTTCGCGCAATTGGAACACAGATGTTCGACTGTCCTTTCTGTTCTGTCGAGCCGCGCTGCGGGCGCCTCTGGCGCCAGGCGCGATGGTGATCCTGGTTTCGAGCGGAGCGGCTGTCGGCGGCTCGACCATTTCGGGCGGCTACGCGGGAGCGAAACGGATGCAGATGTTTATGGCGGATTACTGCCAGAGCGAGTCGGACCGCGCGGATCTGGGCATAAAATTCGTGGCGCTGGCGCCGGGGCGGCTCATGCCCGAAACGGACATCGGAAAGGCGGGCGTGGCGGGATACGCATCGCGTCTGGGGATCGCCGAAGCCGACTTTATTCAGGGCATGGAGTTCCCTCTGACGCTGCAGGATTATGCGAAAGCGCTGGTCGGGATCGTGACGAATCCGACCGAGTGGACTGGCGGCGTGTTTGTCGTCTCCGGAAAGGGAGTGGAGCCATACCCAGCGCCATGACGGATCGCGACGTGTTTCAAGACCTGACGGAGCGGCATCGGCCCGCGCTGCACCTGCACTGCTATCGGATGCTGGGGTCGCTCCACGACGCCGAAGATTGTGTTCAGGAGACATACCTGCGCGCCTGGACGGGCTTCGCCCAGTACACAGGGGCCGGGTCGGCGCGGGGCTGGCTCTATCGGATCGCGACCAACACGTGCCTCAACGCCCTGTCACGCCGCGCCCGCACGCGCCGCGTCCTGCCCGAGGTCCTCGGCCTGCCTGCCCAGGGGATGCCCCTGGGCGGCGCGGCGATGGAGATTTCCTGGCTGGAGCCGTATCCCGACCGCCTTTGGGAGAATGTCGCCGATGCGGCGCCGGGACCGCACGCGCGTTATGAAATGCGCGAGTCCGTCGAGCTCGCGTTCATCGCCGCGATTCAGTATCTCCCAGCGCGCCAGCGCGCCGCGCTGCTGCTTTGTGATGTCCTGGGCTGGCCGGCGTCGGAAACGGCCGCGCTGCTCGAAGGGTCCACCGCCGCCGTCAACAGCGCCCTGCAGCGCGCCCGCGCGACGCTCGCCAAATCGATGCCGGCCGAACGCGCCGTCGCCGCGCCCAGCGCCTCCCAAAACGCGCTGCTCGATCGGTATATGGAGGCGTGGGAGATCAAAGACCTGGACAAATTCGCCGCCGTTCTCCGAGAAGACGCCGTTCTCAGCATGCCGCCATGGACCGAGTGGTACTTTGGACGCGACGCCATCCGAGCGTTCGTCGCCTGGGCCTGGACCTCCAAATCCTACGGAGACTTTCGGCTCGTTCGGACTTCGGCAAACGGCCGTCCCGCGTTCGCCATCTACGTTCGCGGCAAAGAGCTGGACGCGCCCTGGCGCCCGCACTCGATTCAGATACTCGACCTCCAAGAGGATACAATCGCGAAGATTACTACGTTCGTCCCGCCGACCGGCGCGGGGCTGTTTCCGGCGTTTGGGCTTTGAGGACGACGCTTGATGCATTTTGCGCGAATGAATTGGCAAAATACACGATTCGACTGGCGGTTAAAACCGCGCCTACGAGATCGCAGAAACCCACCTGCGTGGGTTACATTATCGATCACGGAATCGTTTAGCAGAACGGTATTTTAAGACGACGCCGTCAAGGATTCTGTAGTCCCCGCAGGGGGACTACTGCGATCTCGTAGGCGCGGTTTTAACCGCTGGCTTCTTACACGGCCGCTTAACCTCCTCTACGAGCCTCCTGCACCACCATTGGAGCCAAGATACCGTTGGACAACGGTGAAATGGCCTCCCCGCACCGGGTATCATAATCCCACCATGCCACTCCTCGAAGTTACCAATCTCACCAAGCATTACCCTCTTTCTCGCCAGACGGGTCCGTTCACGCATGTTGTGGATCAGGTCCGCGCCGTTGATGGGGTCGATCTGACACTGAACCCGGCGGAGACTCTGGGGTTGGTTGGGGAATCGGGGTGCGGGAAGTCGACGCTGGGCCGATGTATTTTGCGCTTGATCGAGCCGACGGGCGGGACGGTCGTGTTCGCAGGCGAGGATGTTCTGACGTGGCCGCGTGAGACTTTGCGGCGCAACCGGACGCAGATGCAGATTGTGTTTCAGGATCCGTTCGCGTCGCTGGACCCACGGCAGAATGTCGGCGCGATCTTGTCCGAGCCGCTGCTGGCGCACAAAATTGTACCGAAATCGGAAGTGAAGGAAGAGGTGTCTCGGCTGCTGGGGCTGGTTGGGCTTCCCGCCGAATCCATCTCGCGTTATCCGCATGAGTTCAGCGGCGGTCAGCGGCAGCGGATCGGAATCGCGCGGGCGCTCGCGCTGCGCCCGAAGCTGATCGTCGCCGATGAGCCGGTGAGCGCGCTTGATGTCTCGATCCGAGCGCAGATTTTGGACCTGTTCCAGAAGGTCCAGCGGGACATGGGCGTCGCCCTCATTTTTATTGCACACGACCTGGGCGCGGTGCGCCAAGTGAGCGACCGCGTCGCGGTCATGTACCTGGGTAAGATCGTGGAGATCGCCGAGGCCAATGCGCTGTACGAAAATCCCCGTCACCCGTACACGCGCGCCCTGCTTGCGGCGATCCCGAGCATCGACGGCGTCAAAGCCAACACCCCCAAAGTCGAAGGCGACGTCCCCTCGCCCATCGACCTCCCCTCCGGCTGCCGCTTCCGCACCCGCTGCCCGTTCGCCGAGGCCATCTGCGCCGAAAAAGAACCGCCGCTGGCGGAGTTTGAGAATGGGGAGCCTGGGCATGCATCGGCGTGCCACTTCGCGGCGACGCTGCCGATGCTGGAGATTACGGCGGGATAAGGCGGCCCTCACCCCCCCCGGCCCCCTCTCCCAATTCTGGGAGAGGGGGAGTCAGATTTATGATTAAGATTTCAAGTTAAGATATTTGATTTCAAGTCCTAACACAAAAACTCTGGCTCCCCTTCTCCCAGAATTGGGAGAAGGGGCTGGGATGAGGGCCTCCTACTTCGGCAATTCCCCCACTCCCCACTTTTTATTCGGCTCCGGCCCCATCGTCAGCGCCAGCATTCCACCCCTCGCGATCTCCTCATGCGTAATCCAAGCCCGCGTCAATGGCTTGCCGCCCAGCGTAGCCGACTGCACGTAAACGTTCTGGGCCGAGTTGTTCGCGGCAGAGATGGTGAAGGTTTTGCCCTTGGCGTACTTGGGGTCCAGGCGCAGGGTGATTTTGTCGAAGACGGGGCTGCCGAGGATGTAGACGCCGCTGGCGGGGCTGACGGGGTAGAGGCCGGCAGACGCCAGGACGTACCAGGCGGACATCTGGCCGACGTCGTCGTTGCCGTCGAGACCGCCGGGGCCGGTCGCGTAGGCATTCTCGCAGATGTAGCGGGACCACTTTTGCGTCAGCCATGGGGCGCCGGCGTAGGTGAACATAAACGCGCACTGGTGGACCGGTTCGTTGGAGTGGTTGTAGAAGTTGTTCCAGCGCATGATCTGGTCGGGCGGCGTGTTCTCGAAGAGTTTGTTGAGACGGGCGTTGAACTTGTCCGGACCGCCGACGAGGCCGATCAGGCCGGGGACGTCTTGAGGCACAAACCAGCCCTGCTGTTCCGGGTTGCTTTCGACGCAGCCGGCGCCCTCGGCCATCCAGGAGCCGTCGGGATTGCGGCCTCGGAACCAGCCGGCGTCGGGGCTGAAGATGTTGCGGTAGTTTTGCGCGGTCTTGGCGAGACGCTGGGCGTCGTCGGTCTTGCCGAGGGCGGATGCGAATCGGGACAGGGCGTAGTCGGAGTAGGCGTTTTCCAATGTCTCGGAGAGGGAGTTCCCGTCGGCGCAGTAGCCGAGCTTGGTCCAGTGAGCAAAGTCATTGCGGTTGGATTGGTTGTTTGGCCCGAGCGCGACGCCGCGGGCGAGGGCGTAGGCTTTGGAGACGTCGTAGCCCCGAATGCCTTTGAGATAGGCTTCGCAGATGACGTTCAGGCCGGGATCGCCGACCATGGTTTCGGTGTCCGTCCCCATCAGCTCCCAGCGAGACAGGCCGAGGGTGCCGCCGAAGTCCGTGATCTGGAGCAGGGAGTTGACCTCATCGTTGATGAGCGAGGGGTTGATGATCGTCTGCAAGGGGAAGTCGGCCCGAAAAACATCCCAGCCGCTGAAGATGGTTCGGTAGACGAAGCCCTTGGCCTTGTGGGGAAGATGGTCGGCGCCGATGTAGGAGCCGTCGACGTCCGAGACGCTGCGCGGGTCGAGCATCGTGTGGTAGAGGGCCGTGTAGAAGATGCGTCGCTGCGTGTCCGTACCGCCGTCGATCCGCGCGCGACGGATCGCCGACGCCCACTGGGCGCGGGCCTGCCTGCGCACGGCGTCGAAGCTCCAGCCGGGAATGTCATGGACGAGATTGGCGCGGGCGCCCTCAATGCTGACGAACGAGATCCCAGACTTCACCGCGATCTGCTCGCCCGCTTTGGTGGGAAACTCGACGAAGAATCCGGTGTGTGTCCCCGCGCGCTGCTTGAGCGTGCGTGAGACATCGGCGCCGTCCCAGGTTCCGAATGCGCGCACGGGTTTGGCGAACTGCATGGAGAAGTAGACCGTGTAGGTGGGGCCGGGACCGCAGCCCCAGCCGCCGCCGCTTGGATCGCAGCGCATCCAGCCCTCGACGGTTCGGGTATCGACCTGACGCACCCACTGCGACGACGACCGCGAGTCGCTCTTGGCGCCAATCCTGCGGGTCAGATCGACCTTGATCCGGCTCTCGGCCGAGGCGGGAAACGTAAAGCGCAGCATCCCCGCGTGCGCCGCCGCCGTCAGTTCAGCCTTGACTTTGTACCGATCTAATGTGACGCCGTAATATCCCGCCTTCGCGACTTCGGTTTCCTTGCGAAACGGACTTCGGGCCTCGTCGCGCCCCGTGACCAGCGCCCCAGTCTCCGGTATCACTTGCAGGTTACCGAAATCGCCGTAGCACCCCACCCCGCTCATGTGCAGAAAGCTGAAGCCTTCGATCGTTGTCATCTCGGCCGAGTAGCCGCTGCCGTTGTCGCCGCCGGTGATCGTGTCGGGGCTAAGCTGGACCAGACCAAAGGGCGTGGCGGGGCCGGGAAACGTCTTTCCGCAGGCTTCGCTGGCGCTGGTGGTGATGGTTCCGATGGTCGGATCGATGGCGTCCACGGGATCGAGCGCGTGGGCGGCGGGAACGAAGCCGGCCAGTAGGAGCGCCGCGAGGCCGGCGACGCGGTGGGTGTTCATTAAGATGCGCATAAGCACCATACTAATGTAAATCCAGTAAAAAGTAAATGCGCAAAGGCGACGATCTTGTATCGAATGCGACGCAAAAAAGTCCGGTCGCGCAGCGCTGCGCGACCGGACTTTGGGAAATCGTCGTCGATTGGCCAATGACGATTAGTTGTACTTCTTCTCCACGAGCGCCAGCTCACCGAGCGTACCGGTGTTGCGCAGGCCACCGGTGACGGCGCAGGGAGTGGCGTCGTCGTACATAACCCACATGCTGTTCGTGTTGTTTGGACCGCAGGTCGCCAGGGGCTTCATCGCCTTGACGTGGCAGTCCGCGAAGACATAATTCGAATAGCCGCCGTGCCCGGCGTAGAGATCGTATTCGAGCTTGCCGGTGCTGATGCCCGAAGGGTTATAGCGGGTGGTCTCGGTGAGCAGGATCAGCGACGAGGGGCGCTGGACCTGGGAAACGGTGGTGAAACGGTTGGCGCCCATGGGAATCAGTCCGTAGTCTTCCGTGACGTTGCCGCCGGAGGAGTTCGATCCATAGGATGTTGGAAACTGCAGGTTGCCGGGATAGGCGGCGACGGTGTTCAGTCCCGTGTCCATTTCAACGTTTGGGTTCGAGGGGCATTTGTAGACCTTTGTGCTCTTCACATAGGGATAGATCACATAGCGCCATGTGCCGACATAGTTCCGGTAGCTGGCCGGAAACGCCTCGTCGTTGTCCTGGATATACTGGCTGATCCCAAGTGCGATCTGGCGCAAATTACTGGCGCAGGCCTGGCGGCGCGCTCCTTCGCGCACCTTAGCGAAGGCGGGGAATAGTATTGCGGAAAGAACCGCAATTATCGCAATCACGACTAACAATTCAACTAAAGTAAAACCACTTCGTTTCATCGATTTCTTGCTCCCTTACATAAGAATCTATACCATAGCTCACAGAGCGGATGTACAGGTTTTTTTACCATTTTTAGACAGGCTGCTACGATATCTCGCGTTGCTCGTCAATAATAACATTATGGGAAATGCGCGGAAAATCAATAGGGATAATTACCGGGGTTTCCGGCAGACGTGCTTAGGGGCATTGGGAGCGGTCAGGCTGAGGGAAGATCGATGGTCTGACCGTCGTACGCAAGCTCCACTCCGGCCGGCAGCTCGGCATTGACGACGCAGTGGTCGTAGTCGTGGGAAAGATGCGTGAGCAGCGTTCGCTTCGGCTTCAGCTGGGCGACGACTTCCAGGGCGGCGTCGAGATGGAAGTGCGTCTCATGCGGCTCGCGGCGCACGGCGTCGAGCATCAGCAGATCCAGATCCTGAAGATGGGGCAGCGTCTCGGCGGGGATCGCACTGACATCCGTGACGTAGGCGAACTTCGCACCGAACTTATATGCCAGGATCGGCAGGCGGCCATGAAAGACGCGCATCGGCAGCACGCTAAGGCCCCCGAGGGTGAGCGGCTCCCCCGGCGTCAGCGTATGCAGCTCCACCTGCGGCTTACCGCCGCCGACGGGGGTCATCTTGAAGATATACTCGTAGATCCGCTGAATATCGTCCAGCACGGAAGTTTCAGCGTAGATCGGGATCGCCGTGGTCTGGCGATAATTGAACACGCGAATATCGTCGAGGCCGAAGATATGGTCCGCGTGCGAGTGCGTGTAAAGGATGGCGTCCAGCCGGGACATCGGGTTCGCCAGCAGCGCCATGCGCATCTCCGGCGGCGTGTCCACCAGCAGTTTCTCCCCCGAGTCCGTCGTGACGACGATCGAAGGCCGCAGCCGCTTGTTTTTCGGGTCGGGAGATGTACAGACGGCGCAGTCGCAGCCGATCACAGGCACGCCGTGCGACGTGCCGCTGCCCAGGACGGTGACTCTCATACGGCTATTGTACCCGATGGGAAAGAGCGGGCGGACCAAACGCTCCCGCAGGCGGCGGCGGGCATAATTACCGTCGTAAATTAAATAAATTACTGGTAAGCTTGCTTGCTTTAAGTTTTCAAAACTTGCGGTATGATGGAATGGAATATGGTCGCTTGCTTTACCAGCATTATTTTCCCATACCCAGGCTATGCTTGAACTTGACTACCACGCCGTCCCTGATCGAGTTCGTCAATCCGCCGCGCCGCTTCGCGTGGCGTTTGCAACGGAAAGCTACGCCCTCGGCGGGGTCGAGCGCTGGCTCGCCATGCTTATCGGCGGGCTGGACCGCTCGCGCTTTACTCCCCTCTTGATCTGCTCGGACGCTCCAGACATCGATCCTTTTGTCGTCGATGTGCAGGCGTGCGGCGCGGAGATTATTCGGACGGGGCTGATGACGCCGTGGTCGCCCTCCGTGTCTCCTCAGATCGTCACGCGTCTTGCGCGGATGCTAAAAGCGCGGCGTATCGACGTGCTGCACGCGCAGGTGCTGGGCGGGGTCGGCGCGCGCTCGATCGTCCTGGCGGCTCGCCTCGCGGGCGTCAAGTCGGTATTCATCACCATTCATGGCTCCCAGCGCACGCGCTTGGGCCGCGCGGCGCGCGATGCGGGACGCGCGTTCGATCGCGCGTTCGTGACCGGCTTCACCACCTCCTCCCACAGCAGCCGCACCTCGCAGATTGCGATGGCGGGCCGCGCTCCGGATCAGATCCGAGTCATTTGCCACGCCATCGAATGCGAAGCGTTCAATCCTCATCTCGACCGCGAGGAGTCACGGCGGATGCTCGGGCTGCCGGAGGGAGTTCCGCTGGTGGGGATCGTTGGGCGGATGGACCCGCAGAAGGGCGTCGATGATTTTCTGCGCATGGCGCGCTTGATCGCGGACGCCGCGCCCGAAACGCACTTTCTTTTGGTGGGCGACGGCCAAAGTCTGCCGCAGTACAAAGCGCTGGCGGCCGCGCTCGGCATCTCGGACCGCGCCCATTTCCCCGGACGACGCACGGACATCCCGCGCTGCTTGGCGGCGATGGATGTGTTCGTGCTCTCCTCCGTATTCGAGCCGTTCGGACTGGTTCTGGCGGAAGCGATGGCGATGCAGAAGCCCGTGGTGGCTACGGATTCCGGCGGCGTGTCCGAGGTGATCGCCGACGGCGTCACCGGCGCGCTCGTCCCGATCTCCGACGCCCCCGCGATGGCGATGGCGGCGCTGCGCTACCTGCGCCAGCCGGATCTGGCGCGCCGGCACGGCGAAGCGGGGCGCCGCCGTGTGCTGGAAAAATTCACCGCCGCCCGCATGGTCGGTGAGATGGAAACCATGTACGCGCGCTCCCATGCGGCGAACAAATCGCACCCGAAGATCGGACATGTGCGGCGGCAGATCCGAACGGACTGAGCCGCGCACAGACCTTCCCGAGCGTCCCCGGCATTCGGTGACAGAACGTTAAGAAAGATCCCATGCTGATTAGCGTTATTGTCCCCACTCGAAACCGCAAAGCGCTGCTGCGGCAGGCGCTGGACAGCGTCGCGGCGCAGAATGCCCCAGGCGTCGAGATCGAAACGATCGTCATCGACAACGGTTCGACGGACGGAACGCTCGAAATGCTGGCGACAGATTACCCCGGCGTGCTGCGGCTCGCAAGCGAGGAGCGCGGATCCTCGCCGGCGCGCAATGCCGGAATGCGCGCGGCGAAGGGCGAGTGGTTCGCCTTTCTGGACGATGACGACGTGTGGCTGCCCGGCAAGATCGCGCGCTGCCTGTCGCTTTCCCAGGAATACCCCGAGGCGCGCTGCGTCTGGACCGCCGCCACAGTCTGCGATTGGCGCTTAACCCCGTTGCGCAAATGGACTGGACCGGACCTTTCCCATGGCCCGCTGACCTGCGCGGCGTTTCTGCGCGACAGCATCACTCCCTCGGCCATCCTGATGCACCGGGACGTGTACGCCAAGGTCGGCGAGTTCGACCCCGCCCTGCTGCGCGGCCAGGATCTCGACTACTTCTGCCGCGCGATCCTCGCCGGATTCCTCTTCGCCGCCGCACCGGAGGAGATGGTTTTGTACCGCCTGCCGGAGCGCCCCACCCCACAAACGCTCTATCGATCGTACATCCACATCGCTCCGATGACCGCTCGCTACATGGAAATGGACATTCCTGGCCGCCCCTCGGCCTCGGAACGCCGCGCACTGCTGCGCCACGTTCAGGGATACTACGCCGACCAACTCATCCAGGCCTCCCGCACCCTGCGCCATGATGACGGCGACGCCGCCCGCGAAGCGCTTATTCTCGCCCTGCGTGTCTCCCCGCTCCACGCCCTCAAGAGCCTCTTGAAATCGGCGCTGCCCACATAAAAGCCGAACCTCGGATATAATAAAAGGCATGAACCTCTCCCGCGTCACCTCGGCCGCCATATGCCTCGCCGCCTTCGTCCTCCACGCCGCGCCGACGCTCGCACAGACGAACCTGCTGCCGCTTCCCTCAAAGGCCGAATGGAACACGGGGCGTTTTAAGATCGAAGGAAAATTCGGCGTCGCATTTCATGGCGCCCGAGACCCACGAATTACCGCAGCGATCACACGCTGGCGACTGAGTCAGGCAGCCATCGGCCTTGGCGTCGGCCCAAATCGTCGAGACAAGAACCGCAGCCTGGATATTGATTGCTATGCGGCGGTCCGGGGACAGACGCAGTCTGTGAAGGATGACGAATCGTACACGCTCTCTGTGGACGAACACAACGTTTATCTGGAAGCTCCAGGTCCGCTGGGAATCGTGCGCGGCCTGGAGACGGTTAGGCAGTTGACACAGGTCGAGAATGGCCAATTCTATCTTCCCACCGTGGAGATCCATGACAAGCCCCGTTTTGCGTGGCGGGGGCTGATGATCGACGTATCGCGGCACTGGATGCCTGTGGAGACAATCGAGCGCACTCTGGACAAGATGGCCAGCGTCAAGCTGAACGTCTTTCACTGGCATCTGTCCGACGATCAAGGGTTTCGGGTCGAAAGCAAGGTCTTTCCCAAGCTCACTCAAATGGGGTCAGAAGGAAAGTTTTACACGCAACAGCAGATCAAGGCGATTGTGGCGTATGCTCGCGACCGTGGAATCCGGGTTGTGCCAGAATTCGATATCCCGGGCCACACGACGGCGCTGCTCACCGCTTATCCAGAACTAGCGAGCGCACCCGGCCCCTATTCCATCGCGCACAATTGGGGCATCCATACCGCGACGCTGGACCCGACGAACGAACGCGTTTACGCCTTTCTGGACAAATTCTTTGGCGAAATGGCGAGGCTCTTTCCCGATCAATACGTGCACATCGGGGGCGATGAGGTGAATGGGACGCAGTGGAGCGGGAACGCGAAGATCCAGGAGTTTCTAAAGTCGCACGGCCTTGCGGACAACAATGCTCTCCAGGCGTACTTCAACGGGCGCGTCAGCGACATTCTGAAGAAGCATGGAAAGTCGATGATCGGGTGGGACGAGATCCTCGCTCCCGGCCTGCCGCCGTCCACGGCGGTGCAGTCCTGGCGCGGCAAGGATGCCCTGGCGGCGGCGGCGCGCGAGGGTCGCTTCGCCATTCTCTCCCACGGATACTATCTGGATAACCCGATTTCGGTGTCGGAAATGTACGCCAACGATCCTGCCGCCGGCCCCGCCGCGACGCTTTCGGCCTCGGAGCAAGCGCTCATTCTGGGCGGCGAAGCGTGCATGTGGACGGAGCGCGTGACGCCCGCCGCCCTCGACGCCCGCGTGTGGCCCCGCGCCGCCGCCGTCGCCGAGCGCCTCTGGTCTCCCGCCGCCATCTCAGATACCGATGACCTGGCCCGACGCCTAAAAATCTGGTTCCCGCTCCGAACCGAGACGCAGGCTCCCTATGGCGGCGCCGCAGCGGCGATCCCCGGAACCATTCAAATCGAGGACTATGACCGGGGCGGCGAAGGGGTCTCCTACCACGATTTCGACGGCGTCAATACCGGTGAAGGCTACCGCGAGGAGGAGATGGTGGATGTCGAGCCATTTGACGGCGGCTTCGACGTGGGATACACCCGCCCGGGCCAGTGGCTGAAGTACACCGTCCAAGTTCAAAATACGGGAACCTACGATCTGGGAGTGCGCGTCTCCTCGGCCGAGGGCGGCGGATCATTTCACCTGGAGGACGAAACCGGTCAAAATCTCACGGGGTCAATGAATGTGACCGTCACGGGAAGCTGGGATATCTACACGGTTGTTCACGCCTCCGTGAAGCTTCGCCAGGGCCAGCGCGTACTCAAGCTTGTTGAGGATACCGGCGGCTACAATCTCGATTCCATGGCCTTCACGGCGGAGAAATAGGCAGGCAAGAAAAAAAGCGCTCGCCCCCTCATTGGGACGAGCGCCTCTCCATCAAATTTATTCTCTCAAATGTATTCCGGCCAATTATCCGACCAGCAGGCTAATATAGTGTCCTACCGACAAAACGATGATCAGCAGCGCGAGCGCGCTTCCAATCAAGATCGATCCCGCCACCGTCACTCGCTCAAATAAGTTATCACCCATCGTCGTCATCTCCCCTGAGGCAGGCGACCGCGCCAGCCCGTGTCAAGCACCCCTTAACCAATAAATATCGCGGCTCGTCGCCGCTTCCGTCCTCGTATATACCAACAACAATCCACCTTTAAAAAGAGTTCCGGATCGATCGGTATAATTTTATTCTCATCGCCCACACTGCCGCTTTCCGCGTGTGTTGAGAGCAGTATAAACGGCGACCGTGTACATATCGTATACAGATTTCGTGATATTTTACAGCCCCGCCAGCAGTACGTCCCGGATCTCCGTGTCGGAGAACATTCCGTCGGTACGCAGGGCATAGGCGCAATGCATCTCCAGCACGCCGCCCTCGAATGAAATCCGCATGTCCGCCTTGCTGGGAACATTCTTCAGCAAAATCCGCGCTAGAACATCGCACACAGCGTCTTTTCCCATGTCATCCACACAAATCTGCCTCAGGGCCATATTTGTCCGATGGCAGGAGAGGTTGTCGAGAAAATTCAGCCCTTCTAAATCGTTCGCAAAACTGTCCCAATCAACATCGTAAGCGATTTTCCCGCCGCAGATTTCCGCCAGCTCCGCCGTGCGCTCCGGAAACGTCACATCCTGCAGTTCTTTGATCTTTCGTCGCTCTAGCAATCCCATGTCTTCATCCTCCCCGACTGGTGTGTTGGAGGCATTATAAAGCGCCATGGTGAGCCAATCGTGACAACGCCGTGAGATGTGCGTGAAATTTTCGGTTATAATCTTCAATCGGGGGCGCCGGCTCTCGCTGAGCAGACGGGCGGGCGAAGACGATAGGTATTTTAAGAAGATCCACCGAGCACCAGAGGCCGGCGAAAAATGCCCGGCGAATGAATTCGCGGCTAAAAGTACGGTCACCCGCCTGCGCGGGTTCAGAGTTTTGCGCCATGGCCTCTGAAGTTTACGTTATGACAAACACTGCGATCACATGTACTTGCGTCGGCGTCCACCGGGACGCGCTCACGCGTGGCCATAAATATGAGATCGTCACGCGCGACGATGCAAAAGGACAGGTGCAGGTGCGAGGCGATAACCATCGCACACGCTGGTATCCCATCAATTATTTCGATTTCACCGGCGCGGAAGCGCCGGTGCTGGCGAAGTGGTGGTTCTGCGACCCCGTGATCGATGAACCTAATAGCCGAAACGAGCTTGTGAATTGTGTGGATGTTGGTTTCGAACTCAGTAGTGGTGAATTGCGCTGGTGTATCTTTGTCACGCCCGATTACTTAAAGCAGCTTCTGGAGGCGCGCAACGATCCAAACGCTGGTTATGAGCCGGGGATTTACGGCACCCACCTGGTTATCGTCGCCGACCTCGCCCATCACACCGTTGATTGGATGCTGCGGCATATGGACCAGCAGGGCGAACTGGCCGAGCACTCGATATTGACCGAACCGTCAGTGGGAGATATCGACGATGAATAACTTTGTGATCGTTCCGCAGCCCGCCCCCGGGTCATTCGCATTTTATTTGAGCGCATATCAGAGACTGGTCGAAATCATCGAAGATGGCTATGACATGTGTATTTACGAATACACGAACGATTTACACTGCCGATCCGCGCTTCAGAAAATGCTGAACGAAGGCGCGGCGCCAAGTGACGATGAGCGTAAACGACTGACGCGCCTTGACGACCGTCTGAGGGCGATGCTAATTCCGGCGGGCCGATCAATTCACGGTCAGTATTCCGAAGAATACTTCTGGTTCTATGGCGTTCCCAGAAACGCGCCCGAGGTGCTGGAGGACATGGGGCTCTTTATTACCAAAGTTGAGGCAATACGAAATGATGAACGATAGAACTCGCTCACCAAGGCGATTGAAACGATACAAGCCGCTCCTCTGGCAGCTCGCGGCGCATCTTGGATTGGAAACTTTTCCAGAAGAGATTGTTGGGGTGGATGTGTTCCTGCCGTTTATGGAGAAAGCTCGCGCCGAGGGCGCCGTCATTTTCCTGAAGATGGATGGCGAGCGAACGCGTCCCGACGACGCCGGCCAATATATGGCGCTGCTCACGCATCGGGAGCGGACCGAAGAGATATTTCGGATGGACTGTGATTCGCTGGAGGATGCCCTGGCGTATGTCTTCGTGGAGTACGCGGAACGCCACTGGGGCTTCGCGCCCGATGAGGACTGATGAACATACATGATCAATATCGACAAAAGCTGTGGGAGATCATCGAACGCGATTACGACGGCAGCCGCATGAACGTGATGCAATGGATTTCGATGTTCGACGCTTTGCGCGATCTGCAAATTTGGCTGCGCATAAAGCTCGTGGATGCGGTCAAAGTATCGAATTGGACCCGTAGATCAGGAATAACCTATGGGCAAAACAGTATGCCTCGGGGATTTTTTGATGGAATTTGGTCGCCAACGCTGATGCTGGCGATCGAATGGGTTGAGCTTGATCCGATTGCTGAGTGGGATAAGACGAACCTGTGTCAAGAGATTGAGCGGCGGCTTCAGGCGGAAGAGGTTCCGTACTCCTGGGAAGGTCCGGTAATTCGTATTACCGGACATGTGCGGAGATCTTCTGCGCTGGGTTAGTCCGTTTTGTCGGGCGCGGGCGCGTGGCGTTTGCTGAGGGCGAGGCCGAGGACGCCGAGGCCGGCGGCGGCGGCGACGGCGATCACGGGGATTTTGGAGGGCGTGGCGTCGTTGGGCATGGCGAGGAAGGCGTGCTTGCCGGTGGTGTCCATGTAAAAGCCGACGAACTCGCCGCTGTTGTTGACGCCGTGAACGAATGTGGACCCGGCGTAGGGAACGTGGATCGTGGTGAACTCGCCGTCTTCGTACAAGAAGCCGTGCGTCCCTTTGGTGTCCACGTAAGTCCCGACGATCTGATCGGAATTATTGATCCCATACACGAATGTATGAATCGCGTTGGGAGCGTCGATCAAGGTGAAGACGCCATTCACGTTCAGGTATCCGTGGTTGACCTGGTCCACGGTATTCGGATGTTCGGTGAAGACGCCGACGATATGCCCGGCGTCGTTGATCCCATTGGCGTGGGTTTCTCCGTCGCCCGGGTACTGGAAGCTTGTGAAGTAGCCGTAGGTATCCACGAACGGTCGGAAGTCCTGCCCGGGCGCCGCTGAGTCACCGACAATCTGGCCGGCGTTGTTGACGTCCTGCGCCCAGGTGTAGGTCATGTCCGGGGTATTGATGGGCAGGAACGCGCCATTAATGTCCAGGTAACCGGGAAAGACGCCGGGAATGGCCGTATTGGTGGAGTATCCGACAATCTGACCGGCGTTGTTGACGCCGTGGGCGAACGTCTCGGTGGCGCCGGGAATATCGATGGGGGTAACGACGCCGTTGGTGTTCAGGAACCCGTGAGTCCCCGCGCCGTCCACGTAGCGCCCAACGATCCACCCGGCGTCATTGACGCCGTAGGCTTCCGTGTCCGTGGCGCCGGGAACGTCGAAGGTGATGAAATTATAAGCGACAGTCGAGCGGCGATCTGTTTTTACCGTGCCAAGGCTGCGTCCGTAAAACCGTGTGAGCTGCATGTGGATGGTCCCCCGATGACACCAATATAACACTCCGGACATTTCATGTCAATAGTACGCCTGCTCTCGGCGGGTTTTCGTGTCGATCGTTCCCGAAGAAAGAGTTTCGAATGTCCGCACCAGAAGATGTCCCCGCCCGTCTTTACGGCATCCTCGCGCGCAAATCGCCGGTCGGCGTGATTTTCCGGCGCGGGCCGAGCAAGCGCGTACAGATCCTTCACTGGGATACGTCCACGGACACGTTCACGCCGGGCCAATGGCTCCACGGACGGATTTACGAAAAGCGCTGCGATCTGTCGCCCGCCGGAAAACTGCTCATCTACTTCGCGCAAAAACAGGAGCTAAAAAGCCTGGACCCGGAGTATACATACGCGTGGACGGCTATCAGCAAGCTGCCCTATCTGACGGCGCTCGCACTCTGGCCGAAGGGCGACTGCTGGGGCGGCGGCGGTCTGTTTCTTACCGGTCACAAGGTATGGCTCAACCATCCGTCCGCTCGGACCAAACCGCATCCGAAGCACAAGCCGCAGGCTCTGGAGATCACTCATGAGGAAGGCGGCTACGGCGAGGACGGACCGATCCTGCGTCGCCGCCTCGAACGCGACGGCTGGGTGTGCGTGAAGGAGTGGAAAGGCGAGCTGATCCAAACGGGCTTCCAGCGCATCTACGAAGAACGCATCCGCGAAGGCTTGGAAATGGACCGTGGGGCGGTAAAGATCGGCTCTGCGGGCTACCTCACGGATCGCCCGGCGATCTTCGAAAAGCCTTTGGGCGAAGGCGCATTTGTTCTCAGAATGCGCAGCTTCCTCACGGGTTTTGAAGACTATGATCTCTACTCCGTCCGCGACGCCGACGGCCAGCAGCACGACATCCCCGGCGCCGTCTGGGCGGACTGGGACCACGCCCACCGCCTCGTCTTCGCCCGCGAAGGCAAGCTGTTCGCCATCGCTCCAGAAGAGATCGCCACTGGCGAGCCCCGCGAACTGATCGATTTGAACCCGAACACGCCCGCGCCGATGGACCCCCCCGACTGGGCGAAGGTTTGGTAAACCGCCGCGCCAGTCATAAATGACCGGCCCATTACAACGAAAGAACTACCGATGATATCCGATAATATTTGGCTCCCCTACTCTATCTAGCCCTCCACCAGAGAGGGCGATAGTGGAGGCAGACCATTGGAAAAGAACAACGGCAAGCGCGCCGAGCGGCGCGCTTGCTATGCAAGATTACAGCTCGCCGCGCGGCTAAAGGCGGAACGTGAATATGCGGAGGACGAGTATTCCGTTTGGCGCGGCGGGATGCAACCGTATCCACTGCTTCGTCTGTATATCCGATACGTCCGAGGCGACGGCCACTGGCTGAACTGCGGGTGCGCCATCGTACAGTGCAGCATGTGCCAGCATCGCGGACGCTGATATCGAGACCTGCAGGCGCTGCGGCATATGGACGAGGATTTGAGAGAATGCTTCCGTGCAGAGCATCCTGTTGTGCAAAAGGAGAAATGACGTGAAGCTTCCACAGAAAAAGGCAGTTCAGCTTTATTCGGGGTCTGCTTTTGGAGATGCTTTCATCGGAATCTGTTTCGGGCTATTCTCGGCTTTTGTCTATTTTATGCTTTGGATCATCCTCGTGGGCAATAAAGTTCTGCATTTCCGTATTGATGATCCCGCGCCGTTTGCAAATTTATCAATCACCGCGATATTGATCAACTGGGTTCTGTATTTTGTCGTTAAAAAGAAAAGTTATATCGCGATCGCCCAGGGAGCCTTTTCTTGTATCATCGTTGGGTCCATGCTCTACGGATTTGTTATTTTGCTTGATATTATTTCTCTGTTTGCGCCTGATCTTCTATAGGCTCGGTCAGTTCCACGCGGTGGCCGTCGAGGTCGTCGATGACGGCGCGGCGGCCCCAGGGGGAGTCTTTGGCGGGCGAGACGATGCGCGCGCCCGCCGATTCTAATTCGGGCAGGACGGCGTCGATGGAGGGAACCTGGAATCCAAGGCGGGCGCCGGCGGAGGCTGGGCCGTCTTCGGGCTGCGGGTAGATTTCGAACACAAGGCCCTGCTGCTCGGAGGCGCAGTGCTCCGGACCTTTTCCGTGACGGTGCTTGGTGAACTGCAATCCCAGCAGAGAGTAGAAAGCGGCGGCGCGGTCGATGTCCTGTGCGCGGATCACGACAAGATTGAGCTGGACGTTTGGCATGTATTCGCTTTCGTGTCGGCGGGAAGTGATGGACAGAGTTGTGTGCTGGATCTTGGCGTCATTCCTTGCGATGATTTTCCTCTGCCGATGAGTAACGCGGAGTGAGGAAGTTCTCGGCTCCAAACCGGAGGGCGATCAGGCCGAATAACGCACCGGTTCCAGCGCCAAGCCACAGGCCAAGGGACGCCCGGTCGAGTATTTCGCCGGGGGTGCTCCCGGCGATCTGAAGACCTGGGTCGTCCATTGAGCTGGGGACAAACGCCGAAAGCAAACCCATCAATAACGCGCCGACCAGAATAAACACGGCGAGACAAAAGAACGCACGCTTCGACCATTGAATATCAATCGCATAAACGCCTCCAAGAATGGTCGAGGTCATCAACGCGATAGGAGCCAAGCAGGCAAACAGAATCGCCAGGGAGCCAAACATACGACTCCCGTAAAGAAAGCAAAGAATGAGGGCGGCAATCGCTCCGAAGAACCCGACACAATAGCCGCTCACGATCTTCACGTAATCCATGTCGAGTCGGAGATTTGTCACAGGCGCGCCTTCCGAGCTATTGGACGTCCTTCGGAACGAACATCGTGTTCATACGATCCGTTGCGGAATCCTTGCCGTTGTATGCGTTGAGGATGCTGTTATGGTTTCTGGACATTTGCTGATATGCTAACCATGGCGTCGATCCATAGGGATAGTTGTTCGGCGAAACATCGTTGAACACGTGTCCGTGCATGGGAGCACGCGGAGGCGAAATCACATCGATCACGCGACTGGCCTTTGTGGCGGTGCGCTCCGACGTGCGTACGGGCGCTTCGACCGGACAGAGAACCAGGACGCCGACAAATACGACCAAGGCGCGTTGAGCGGCGCTGCGCATGATTTCTCCTCCGGAACGATTGAACCCGATCCCACAAATTCTCCTTATGGGATCGGGGCCGTGAATGGATCTCACTATTACTCAGCGCATACGAACGCAGAGCCCGTAAAGTTCCTTATCCATACGCTGCGAGCAGCGGCGTTACGGCGCGGCGACGGTGGTTGGACGGCTGACGCCGGTGAGCGTGGGCGTCGCGGTGTCGGTGGCGGTCATGGTTTGGCTGCCGACCGTGTTGAGAGTGATGTTGAAGACGCCGAAGCCATTGGTGAGTGGACCATCGCCCGGAAGCACGGCGGCGGCGTCGCTGCTCGTGACTTTGACGGAGCCGGTGTAGTTGAGCACGGTGTTGTTATACACGTCCTTCGCGGAGACCGCCGTTTTGGTGGGCTTTCCGGAAGTCGACGCCGGAGCGATCGTGACATAGAGATGATGGACGACGCCATGCGTGACCGCAACCGCGCCGCTCACGCCGGTGACCGAGGACGCCGCCGCATCGGTCGCCGTGATGGTGCTGCTCCCCGCTTTCTTCAGGGTCACATTAAATGTCCCCACCCCATTCTTAAGCGCGGCGTCCGCCGGAAGTACGGCTTGCGGATCGCTGCTGGTGATTTTGACCGTACCGGCGTAGGACGAAATTACCTTGTCGCTGGCGTCCGCCGCAGTGACCGTCACACTCGCCGCCGTCCCCGCCACCGTCGTGGCGGGGACGGTGACTAAAAACTTCGCCGGCGTCTGCGCCTCCGCGCGGCTCACAATTCCAAACACAAATCCCGCGCATAACGAAAGCACGGCGAACCGGCCAATCGCCACGTTCGAATTACGCCGCAAAGCGGCCCTGAAATGATAGTCCATATCTTCCTCCATCAGACAGCATTGTCAAAAGCGAGGGCGTCCGGCGGCGAATAGATCGCCTTTGCAACAATAGAACCGCAAAAACCAACGAATACGCTCCGGCGCCCTTGAACATACCTATTATTCCATGGTCCGGCAAAAATACCATATTCTGTTCTTATGATGAAGATTCTGTTATCAGTGTAAAAAATGATATCTCGTGCAAAGCTTGGGGATAGATCTCCACTTCAATAATCTTCAACGTTCGCGTATTGCCTAAAGGCAGTAGCTGGGTTTTAAAACGAAAATAAATTTTTGAAATTTTGTTTTTTTTGTTTCGTCATTTGGTATAATGTTGTATACGAAAATGCGACAGGGAATTGCCATGCCGATTATTGAAATTTCGGATCTCACTTTTAGCATGCTTCAACGGCTTGCAATACCGCTGACAGATGACATTGATACTGTAATTCATCGCCTTTCAGATGCGGCGATTCGCGGAGTCGCTTATGAATTGCCATCGATAGGAAGCATTCAGCCGCACAATCCAGAAAATTTTACTGCTTTGATGAAAAGTAGTTCGTCAGTTCAGGTTACGCTAGAAGAGGCAAAAGATCTAACGCATACAAAATTGATTTCTGCAACATTCGATGGCGTTAAATTGGAAAAGGCGAGCTGGAGCAGTTTGGCCAAATTTGCTCATGAAAGAGCGTTCGAGAAACTGGGATCGTTCGAGGCCCTTCAACTTGCAACACATGCTCATTTAAAGGTAGGCCAGTACGAACAAGAAGGCTTCATGTTCTTGTCAAAAAATCGATTTTCCATACAGGGTATGGATTCCAATATGGCTTGGAATAACTGCCTTCGCCTTGCCAAAGAACTGAAAACTTCAATCTTTGTACAATTTGAATGGCGTAACCATCCAAAAGCCGCTCGGCCAGGTGAACGTGGTCAATTGAGCTTTGAACCCTAATCTACAACGGAACCATCATGGCATATTTTTTATTTGTTGACGAAAGCGGACAAGATCATCGGGAATCCCCGTATGAGGTTTTAGCCGGTGTTGCAGTGGAAGATCGGGATTTATGGAATTTGGTCACAGCACTTCAAACTGCCGAACTCCGAATCTTTGGCATGCGTTACAGCGCGGAAGAACGTGAGCTGAAAGCGACCAAGTTGCTCAGAGCGAAGACATACCGGCTCGCGCACCAACTACCTGCTTTTCCTGAGGAAGAACGCCGAGAGCTTGCTCGACGTTGTTTAGAAAATGGCCCAGCGGCTGGTAAGCGCGAGCTTACTGCGTTAGCACAGGCAAAACTCGCTTATGTCCAGGAAGTCCTGAACATTTGCGCCCGATTTCGTTGCCGTGTCTTCGCAAGTATTGTGTCGCCCAACGCAATTCGCCCTGCGTCAACAAATTTGCGCAAAGATTATGTTTATCTATTTGAGCGATTCTTTTACTTTCTGGAAGATCAAGGACCAGGCACATCCGGCATTGTTGTTTTCGACGAACTGGAGAAAAGCCAAAGTCACATTCTAGTTGGTCAGATGGACCGATATTTCAAGCTTACAACAAAAGGGCAACAGCGCGCAGGCCTGATCATTCCAGAGCCTTTTTTCGTACATAGCGACTTGACGACAGGAGTGCAAATTGCGGATATCGTTGCTTATGTTGTTTCTTGGGGAGTTAGATATGGAGAAATGAACTCGCCGGCTAGGCAGGAACTACAAGACCTTGCGACAAGCGTGCGCCAAATGCGCTATCGTATCAAGCGAGAGGTTGACGACAACCCAGATTTTACAATTTGGAGCTTTACGTTGATCACAGATTTGCGGCCTAAAAACGAGAAGTTGTAAAAAAAGGCAATGCAGCGCTGTTGCGCTCCAAAGCCTCCATTAATATTATACCATCCAGATGTAAAAATCAATCGGCCCGGACAGAGCAATCTGTCCGGGCCGGTGTTTGTATCCGTGAGATCGCAGGGCGCTTTACTGTTCCAGAATTTCCAGGCCGCTGATTTTGGCGTTCTGGTCGGGGCTGGTGGGCGTGGCGGCGACGCGGATTTTGATCTTGCCGTCGGGGCCGGGGGCGATGCCTGAGAACTCTTTGACGATGGCTTTGTTCATGCCGCCGGCGACTTTGAAAATGTCGAAGTCGGTGAGGACGGGCTTGCCGTTGACGTAGATGTTCTCGACGCGCATGCCGGGGTCGCCGTCGACGATCTCGGCGAAGTGCAGACGCACGGTGTACTTCTTGCCGGTGGGCACCGTGTAGGCGTAGGTGACGTCGTCGCCGTACCGCTCGCTCTGGTAGACGCCCGCAGGGGCGGCGTTCGAGACGCTGCTGGTGTCGATCGTGTTGCCGTTCGCGGCCATTCCGCCCTCGGTCTGGCCCGGGTCGGCGAGGAAGCTGCCGACGTTTTCATCAGAACCAGCGGCGACACGGATCGGAAGCGTGAAGACGACCGGCTTGTCGGGGAAGGATGGCGCGGGCAGCGCGGCGTACTGGAAGTTGGACGGCATGGTCATCGGCGGACGCGCGGCGGCGGGTTTGCCCCAGGTCTTGTTCGGCTTGGAGCCCATCGTCAGCTTCAGGGTTCCGCCGGCGAGCAGTTCTTTGTGCGTGAACCAGGTGCGCGCCATCGGCTTGCCGTTCAGCGCGGCCGACTGGATGTAGATGTTCTTGGGCGAGTTGTTCGCGGCGATCACCGTGAAGACCTTGCCGCCGAGCTTCGGGTCCAAGTGGAGCGTGGCCTTGCTGACGACCGGGCTGCCGATCATGTAGACGCCGCTCGCGGGATTGACAGGGTAGAAGCCCATGGCGCTGAAGACGTACCAGGCGGACATCTGGCCGCAGTCGTCGTTGCCGCACTGGCCGGCGGGCGTGTCGTCGTAGAACTTGTTCATGACTTCGCGGACCCGCTCCTGGGTCTTCCAGGGCGCGCCGGCGTAGTCATACAAGTACGAGACGTGGTGGCACTGCTCGTCGCCGTGCGCGAACTGGCCGATGCGGCCGGTGATGTCCGGGATGCCCGTGTTGATCTTGGAGCTGGCGTTGAACATGTCGTCCATGCGCTGGATAAACCCGGCGTCGCCGCCGTAGAGCTTGATCAGACCGGGAAGGTCATGCTGGACGGCGAAGGAGTACTGCCAGGCGTCGGCTTCGGTATATTCATCGCCGACAAGACCGTTGTCGACGAAGTACGGGCGCCAGGAGCCATCGGCCTTGCGGCCGCGCATGAAGCCGATCCGGGAGTCGAAGTGATTGCGGTAGTTTGCCGAGCGGTTCAGGAACATCTCGGCGTCGTCGTCATGGCCCAGCGCCTTCGCCATGCGGGCGATGCACCAGTCGTCGAACGAATACTCGATGGTCTTGGAGGTCGCCTGAGCGCCGGGCTGGGAGGCCGCGTAGCCGAGGGTCTTGTAGGTGTCCAGGCCGCTGCGGTTCTGCATGGCGGTATCGCGGATCGCCTGATACGCCTTCTCGGGATCGAAGCCTTTGAAGCCCTTGAAGTAGGCGTCCACAATGACCGGCGCGGAATGGTACCCGATCATGCAGAAGGTTTCGCTGCCCCAGAGCGGCCAGATGGGCGTGGAGTGCAGGCCGTTCTCGTCGTACTCGGCGAGCAGGCTGCTCACGAGGTCGCTGACGCGATGGGGTTCGACCAGGGTCAGCAGCGGGTTCTCGGCCCGGTAGGTGTCCCAGAGCGAAAACTCGGTATAGTTCTGGAAGCCCTTGCCTTCATGGACTTTGTGGTCCATGCCCATGTACTTGCCGTCGACATCGTTGAACAGAATGGGCGCGAGGTGCGACAGATACATGTTGGAGTAGAATGTGCGGCGCACTTTGGGATCGGGGGTCTCGATCTGCACGGCGCCGAGCGAGTGGCTCCACATCTTCTGCGCGGCGGTGCGGGTGGCGGCGAAGTCGAAGCCGGGGATTTCGGCGGCTAGGTTCCTGCGCGCGCCATCAATGCTTGTCCCAGAGATGCCGACCTTGACCAGCACGGACTCGCCGGCCTTGGTCGCGTAGTTCACAACGGCCTTGAGGTTGCTGCCCTTAGCCGTGGTCGTCCCGGCGGCGAAACGATCTTCGTTCTGCGCGATCGCAACACTGGCGAACGGCTTGGAGAACTCCATCACAAAATAGATGGAGCGATTGCTCGCCCAGCCGTTCGTCTTCTTGTATCCGGAGATCGTGTGATCGTTCTCAATCGTGACCACGCCATCGAACGGCGTGTTGCCGATCCCGTGGCCGACATCCAGCACGATGTGCGCGCTGTCGGTCTGCGGGAAGGTGTACTTATGGAAGCCGCAGCGATTGGTGGCGGTCAGTTCGACGGCGACCTTCGGATCGTCCAGAAAGACTTTGTAGTCGCCGGGGGTCGCCTTTTCGTTGGCGTGGGAGAAGCGAGAAATATATCCATTGCCGGGTTCGCCGATGCTGAAGTGGACACCGCCGACGGTGGGCATCAGCATGATGTCGCCCAGGTCGCCGCATCCCGTTCCGGTCAGGTGCGTGTGGCTGAAGCCCTGGATCGTACTGTCCGAGTAGTGATATCCCGAACAGCCGTCCCAGCTTTCGGTGCGCGTGTCCGGGCTCAACTGGACCATTCCGAAAGGAACGGTGGCGCCGGGATACGTGTGCCCATGACCATCGGTCCCAACCATCGGATCGGCGCTCTGCAGCGGCGTCAAGGGCGCGGGCTTCGCTGCGTGCGCGGCGAGCGGCGCCGCCAGCGCCGAAACGATCAGCGCCTGCGCAAGGCTATGGCGAATAGAGTGCTTATGCTTCATCAAAGTCCTTTGGTGTCGAAATAGGTCGGCCGGCGAAGCGCCGGAAGCGTCTTTAGTTACCTCTAGAATACGGCATTTCATAAAAAAGGTCAAGAAGAGAATTTGTGACCCAACATGTCTTTATGTGACGGCGCGAGAGGCCCTCATCCCCCAGCCCCTTCTCCCAAGTCTGGGAGAAGGGGAGGCAGAGGTTTTTCCGGAATACTTTTACACTCTATTGTCGATTGTATTTCAGAAAGTCAGCAACGGCTTCAGAGCCGGGTTCTTTTGATAAATCGCCCAGGCCAACGCCGTCTTGCCATTGATGTCACGGACCGACGACGAGGCGCCCGCCGACAGGAGCGCCCGCACGGTCGCTACTGTCTCCCATGTCATCCGCTGGCGGGTGCGCCGCGTATTGAAACTCGCGTGCACATTGATGTCTCGCACGGCGGCGTACATCAGCGGGGTGCGTCCCCGCCCGTCCACGGCGTTGACCGCCGCCCCGCCGCAGCATAAGATGCTAACCATCCGCGCCTGCCCGGCCATCGAGACCGCCATCAGCACCGTCCGCCCCTCATGATCCCGAATGTTGGGATTCGCGCCATGCGCGAGCAGCGTCTTGACGACCGAAACCGCGTCCATGCTCGCCGCCCGCGCCAGCGGCGATACTCCGTACGCATTGCGCACGTTCACGCACGCCCCATGCGCCAGCAGGACATTCACCGTTGCGGCGCTCCCTGAGGACGCCGCCCACCCCAGCGCCGTGTTTCCCGCCGGATCGCGCGCCTCCATATCCGCCCCGTCCTCCACCAGCTTCTCCACCTGCCCCGCATCCCCGCGCAGCGCCGCCGACCAGAGCGCCTTCTCGTAATTCCCCATCACCGTCGCCCCCGCGGGGACACTGATCAACACGCCCACAAGCACGGCGGCAAATACCGACATCCATCGAGCGGCGCCACGCGCCGCCTTTGTCCAATTCATCTCCATAGACAGCATAAGAAACTCCTTTGTTTCGCGAAATTGTTTTGATGGAGGGATTTTACAGCGCGAGGGTGAGAAGGCCGTGAGCCGCTCGTGAGATTTGCGTGACATTTTACGTAAGACGGCGAGAGCTTTGGGCTATAATCCATCATAGATCGAAAGAGAAAAACACAGTGGGTCCTTGCCGTTTTGGGCTATGGCGACGATATGGCTTTTAATGAATAGAGCACAGAAGAAGCTAGCAGACGCCGCAGTCGAAACCGGTCAGAACCTCTTCTACGGCGACGGCGTCCGCAAGAACTATCGCAAAGCCTTTCCGTATTTGATGGAGGGCGCCGAAGCGGGCCATATCCATTGCATGAACCTTGTCGGCTTCTGCTATAGCGAGGGCCTTGGCGTCGACAAGGACGCCGCCAGCGCCGTAATGTGGTATGAAGCCGCCGCCGAATACGATCATCCCATCGCATTGTGCAATCTGGCGATTTACTATGACAAGGGAAAAGATGTTCCGACGAACACGGAAAAGGCGTTCGCGCTGTATTTGCGCGCGGCGGAGCTTGGCGACGACTGGGCTGCGTGCAACCTGGGCGTGATGTACCTGGACGGCGTGGGAACAGCGCAAAACTTGACGGAAGGGATACGATGGATACGCTGGGCCGCGCGCCGTGGCGAAGCGAAGGCGCAGTACAATCTGGGACGCGCCTATCGAGAGGGTGTGGGCGTACGGGCCAATCGGCGCTGGGCGAGAGAATGGCTTGGCAGGGCGTCGGCGCAAAGCCACAAACTGGCGTCGGACATGCTGGAAGCATTGAGAGATTGAGATTACTATGCTGCGAACCATAGACAACGAGAACTTCAAGCCCGGTCAAGTGTGGAAATATCACACGCGGCCTTACGAGGACGGATCAACGCTGACGATTGTCCGGACGGAGATGGATGATCGACTGGGTTCGATCATCCATATTCACGTTGACGGAGTTCGCGTCAAAGCTCCCATGCATAAAACGGGACTGATCACGGAGATCGGTCATCTCCCTTGCGCGGAGGAAGTCATCAGCCAAAGTGTGACGGAGATCGTGCGGGACAATGCGCCGCTGCAGGAGTTTATGGAAGGCTATCAGCAATGGCGGGATGCGTTCGATGCCGGAAAGGCCGGGATTTGGACAGTTCCTGTCGCGGAGATGGTTAGCGCGCTGGAAAGCATCATCGATTCACAGCAGACGGAAGAATAAGCGTTTTCAAAACGAACTCACTCAAAAACGATCAAGCCTCAATTCGCGCCCCCTATCGGCAAAGGCTCTCTTTATGCAGACTTCAGAACTATTTCGACAGAGCTTTGTGATGCCTAAAAATATGGCGGCGGATACAATACTGCGGACGGGACAGGATTTTCCGGAGCAATTCTACGAGGAATATGAGGCGATCTCGCTCACCAATATCTTTAATCTTGTATGGCATTCGAAGTTTTTCGTCGATCTGGAAGAAATCTGCCAAGTGTACATCACCGAATACGAGTGCTATCAAATCTCGCCTCGTCAGGTGAGAGAAATCATGGCGCTGATCGACCAAAAATATCTATGCAGCCCGAACAAAGAACTTGCAGTGTTCTTCTTATCGCTCAGGAACATGTGTGGGAAAGCGCTGATCACAAACGTGTCCTTGCACTTAGAATTGTAGTCGCGCAGGGCGCTCCAAGCTAAATTATGACGACACAACATGAATTTGCGCAATGGTTTGAAGCGGCTCCTGATCCGCGTCTGCCGCAACTGCAAAGTACGATAGGCTATGTGAACTCGTTCGCGCCAGATCTTTGGGATCATATGGATCGAATCCCCATGATGCCTTCAGAAGTCGGCGCAGCGGTTCTGGCCGAACTGCTGGAGCTTGCTTGTCAATGTCAGAACTTTGGAAATATCCATACCGGTCGCTACGGACTGGGGCGGATACCCAAAGAGTGGCTGGTTCTCAATATCGAATGCGCCGCCGAACCCATTTTGACGGAAGGCGGCGAGTGGGAATATCAAAGGTTTCTTGAGTTTTATCTATGGCACGACGGGAGGCTGTTCCAGGGACTTATCGATCGTGGGCTTCAAAGCGATAATCCAGAAATACGAGAGGCCGCTGAAGACATGCTCCAATTGAAATCCTCGTGGGCGTCCACTCCGTAAACGCTTTGCAGTTGGTGAATATGTTCGAAAATTATTCGTGTGTCCGATTGATGACAGACAGATTTCAGGAGGAAGGCGCGAAGCGCGGCGCCATTGGCTACATCATTGAAACCTATGAGGACACGTTTGAAGTAGAGTTTTCGGATCATACGGGAACGACAATCGCGCAAATTGTGGCCAAACCGGCCGAATTGGAATCTTGTGAGTCAGAAACATCAAAAGAAAGCTACTAAACAATGAGAAACGTTCTTACACGCAAGATTCTCCTCACTGCGTCCGCTATTATCATCCCAGCTCTTGTGCTTCTCTGGTGCTGGCATCCATCGTACGCAAACACGCCTACGAATCGCAGTGCTATTTATGTGGCTGTCTTTCAGAAGATGATGGCGCGTCGGCAAAGGCTATACACTGGTCTTTCGGTTGGAAACAAAGACCCGACCACGCTCGTGATGAGGCAATTCGCCAAGAACAAGGGCGTGTTTCCGCAGTCTCGCATCAAGATGCGAGGCGGGTCATTCACGGATAAGATGACGGGCGGTATTGCGGAAATATTCAGGGTTTACCCAGAAACGCTGAAATTTCATGGACCATCAATGGCGTCGATCGATGCCGGGGCGCACGGCAGCGGCAAGGATGGGTACGAGGGAACCTACTCTCTTGTTTGCGTGGAAGGCCATTGGAGCGTAACCGGATATCTTAAAAAGAGTATCATGTTCTAGCCTGACCCGACCAGGCGAATTGAGATCTTGTGTGTCACTGGCGGCAAAAGTAAGAAACTAAACGATGAGAAAAATCCGTATCCGTAAACGTTTTATGCTGATCCCCGCCGCAGCGCTCGGGGCCACAGCGCTCGCGCTAATCCTATGGCGGCATCCAGTGCACGCGGACACGCCCGCCAACCGAAACGCGATTTACACGGCCGTCTTCCAGAAGATGATGGCGCGGCGGCAGCGGCCTTATACGGGGCTTTCGGTGGGCGGCGAAGATCCTGGGATCGCTATGATGAACAGCTTTCGAAATGCCAAGGGCGTCATTCCCGCCTCGCGCATCCAAATGGGCGTCATCAAGGATATGAGCGGATTCATGGTTCCAGGGACGGGAAAATTCGCGGAAATATTTTCGGTGCACCCGGATACGCTGCAATGGAGTGGACCGTCTCGCGTGTCAATCGAGGCAGGCGCACATGGAAGCGGATCGGATGGAAGTGAGGGAACTTACTCACTTGTCCGTGTGGGCGATCATTGGACAGTGACGGGCTATGTCGACTCTGGCCTGATGTTCTAGCGGTCCTGTATTGTCAAAAACTTCAGGCGCAAATCATGAATGACTACACCAGCATCGAATGGCTGATCGCCTACTCGCGCACCGGCAATACGCCTCGAGCGCGCGACGCGCGCCTGGCGTTGGCCGAGCGCGGCGACGCGGCGCTGCCATTCTTGCTGGACGGCGTGCTCGACGACACGCTGCCGGGCGGCGATGAGTTGGTGACGATTATCGGCGAGATCGGCGACGCCGAATCGATGAAGCGGCTTCAGGAATTCGTATTCACGCGTGAGAACTATGCCAAAGGTTTGTATAAGGGCGGCGGGGATAACGCGGCGCGGGCGCTGATCGAGATTTTGAACGCGCCACATTTGCGTCGCCTGCGCGCGGCGGTCTGCGAGGCGCTGAGAAAGACAGGGGCCGCCCCAGCGGTCCCCGTATTGATTGGCGTGATTCATGACGACCCAGGACACCCAACGGCGTGCGTCGCTGTCCGGGCGCTGGCCGAATTCTCGCGGGATGGCGCGAATGAGGCCAAGGTGGCGGCGGCAAAGTCCGCGCACCCATATCTTCGTGCGGCGGCGCTATTTTGCCTGGAGACCGATGAGCAGATGGCGGCGCTCAAGGATGACGATCCTTATGTCCGTTTGACGGCAGTCAAATATTTATCGCATCCCGACGCAATTCCTGTCGATCCCTGGGAGGCCGCGCCGTTGCGCGATTGTATTGCGGAGTTGAAGGAAGATTTGAAGTCGTCCGACAAAACAATCGCCGCCGTTGCGGCGGTGACGCTCGCGCAGTCGCAGGCGACGGAGACGGAAGAGGCGATCATTGACTACCTCTGCTTTGGATCGATCCCAGAGGTCAAGCGGGTCGCGGCCGTGGCGCTCGGATATGTCGGGACCGACGACGCTATTCCCGAACTTCTGCGCGCCCTCACGATGGAAAAGAACGACGGCGTACTGCGCGCCGCCGCCGAGGCGCTGTATCGCATTGGGACATACCAGTGCCGTGCGGCGCTGATTGAAGCGAAGCCGTTGGTGAGCGCGCTGATGTGTGAGACGATTGACGGCTTTCTTGTCGTCTAAATGAGTTTCGCTCCTGCGCGAGATCTATTTCCCGTAGGTCAGCCCATACCCGTAAGCAAACAATGGATCGGCTTTTTTGTCGTCGTAGTGCAATGGCAGCTGCTCCATGGTGCGCTGCCAGGGGAAGGTGAGTTTGCCGGTGGGTTTGTAGTCACCGAAGAGGACGTCGGTGATCCCCTGGCCTTCGGTTCCGGGGAGCCAGGCGGCAACGAAGGCATCGGATTGCGTGAGGGCGTCGCCGAGGATCATCGGGCGGCCGGAGAGTAGGACGACGACCACGGGGATGTTGGCTTTTTTGAGGTTGGCGATGGCGTCCTTGTCTTCCTGGGGAAGGGCGAGGTCGGTGCGGTCGCCGGGGCTTTCGGAGTAAGGGATCTCGCCGACCACGACGACGCCAAGCGTGGCGCCTTCGGCGCCGGTACCGTCCTTGGAGTAGGTGACTGTGGTTCCGGGGGAGACGGCTTTCTTGACGGCGTCGAGGATGCTGGTTCCGCCGGGGACCGGGCCCATCTGGCCCTGCCAGCTCAGCGTCCAGCCGCCGCACTGCATGCCGATGTCGTCGCCGCCCCGGCCAGAGATATGAATGCGCGCGATGGTTTTGGAGATCGGCAGCGTCTTCTTTTCATTCTTGAGAAGCACAAGCGACTCACGAACGGCCTGGCGCGCGATTTGGCGATGCTCGGCGCTGCCGAATTTCGCCTGCAGCTTGGAGTTCGGCGCGACTGAGTAGCCTTTGTCCATCATTCCCATCGCGAGCTTGACGCGCAGGATCCGAAGGACGGCGTCGTCGATGCGCGACTGCGGGACTTTGCCTTCGGCAACCAGCGCTTTGACGTTGTCGAAGAACAGCCGATACTTATCGGTGATCATGAACATGTCCATGCCGGCGTTCAAAGACAGTTCGGCCTGGCTCTTGTAGTCGCCGCCGAGCTGATCGATGGCGTTCCAGTCCGAGATCAGAAATCCCTCGAAGCCAAGGTCCTTCTTGAGGATATCCGTCATCAGATGCTTGTTGGCCGACACCTTGAGGCCGTTCCAGCTGCTGAACGACGGCATGATCGTGCCGGCGCCTGCTTGGATCGCGCTGACGTATCCAGGCAAATGGACGCGGCGCATGGTCGCCTCATCGATCTTGGCGTCGCCCTGATCGTGTCCGCCTTCCGTCCCGCCGTCGGCCGCGAAGTGCTTGACGCACGCCATCACCGCCTCGCCATTCGCCAGGTTCTTCCCCTGCAATCCCTCGACCGCCGCCGCGCCGAGCTTCGCCACCAGAGCGGGGTCCTGCGCGTAGCCCTCATACGTGCGCCCCCAGTGGTAGTCCTGTGGAACCGTCACACACGGCGCGAACGCCCAGTTGAAACCGACAGCCAGCGTCTCTTCGGCGCTGACGCGCTCCAGCTTCCGGACGATGGCGGGATCGTGAGTCGCGCCCAGCCCGATGTTGTGCGGAAAGATCGTCGCGCCGGGAACGTTGTTATTACCGTGGATGGAGTCCGTGCCGTACAATAACGGAATGTGGAGGCGGGTGGAAAGCGCGCGCGTTTGGATGGCCTGGGTCACATCGCTCCAGGGCGGCAGCGTCTTGATGTCGCCGGCAACCCCGGAGCCAGCCCCATTAAACACCGATCCGAGATAGTACTTCTCGACATCCGAGGGGTCCTTTAAGGCGGCGCGCTCCACCTGGATCAGCTGCCCGACCTTCTCATCCAGCGTCATCTGCGCCAGAATCGCCTTCGCCCGCGCGGTCTGCCGCACGAACTGATCCTGACCGGACTTCGCCTCCGCGTGTCCTCCCAGCGAAAGTATCGCCAGAACAGCCAGAACGGCAACAGGCGCGTTGAGACGTTTTACCGATTGCGACGGCCTCGAAAGTTTTTTACGGGCGATCATTGCTGGGATTTCCTTACGATGAATGAGATGCGACACGGTGCTATAGCAGCCGAGCGTTCCTTGAGAAAAGCATACCCGATATGGGGTGAAATTATCGATACGAATGTGCAAGCGGTTTCTATCACTGACCGGGCGCTAAAGCGCTACTTCCCATACCCAAGCCCAAACCCATAAGCAAAGAGCGGATCGGCCTTCTTGTCGTCATAATGCAGCGGGATCTGGTCCATCGTGCGCGGCCATGGGAACGACAATTTGCCGGTGGGTTTGTAGTCGCCGAAGAGGACATCGGCGATCCCCTGCCCTTCGGCGCCGGGGAGCCAGGCGGCGACGAAGGCGTCGGATTGCGTGAGGGCGTCGCCGAGGACCATCGGGCGGCCGGAGAGAAGAACGACGACCACGGGGATGTTGGCTTTTTTGAGGTTGGCGACGGCGTCCAGGTCTTCCTGCGTGAGCGTGAGGTCGGGTCGATCGCCGATCCATTCGGAGTACGGGTTCTCGCCTATCACGACGACGCCCAGGGTCGCGCCCTCGGCGCCGGTTCCATCTTTTGAATATGTCACCGCCGTGTCTTTGGAGACAGTGTTCTTGATGGCGGTCAGGATGCTGGTTCCGCCGGGAATATCTCCCAGCTGGCCCTGCCATTTGATCGTCCAGCCACCGCACTGCATGCCGATGTCGTCGCCGCCCCGGCCGCACACATGGATGCGCGTGACGGTTTTGGAGATCGGCAGCGTCTTCTTGTCGTTTTTGAGAAGCACAAGCGATTCGCGAACGGCCTGGCGCGCGATTTGGCGATGCTCGGAACCGCCGAACTTCGCCTGAAGACTGGCGGACGCGGTGAAGTCATGGCCTTTGTCCATCAGGCCCATGGCGAGCTTGACGCGCAGAATACGCAGCGCGGCGTCGTCGATCCGGGACTGTGGGACTTTGCCTTCCCCCACCAGCGCTTTGAGATCGTCGAAGAAGATCTGGTATCGGTCCGTGATCATGAACATATCCATGCCGGCGTTGACCGAATCCGCGATGTTCGCCTTGTAATCGCCGGCGATCTGGTTCAGCGCGTCCCAGTCCGAGATCAGAAAGCCCTCGAATTTCAGATCGTGCTTGAGAATATCGGTGAGCAGGTGCTTGTCCACCGAGGCGCGCACGCCGTTCCAGCTGCTGAACGACGGCATGATCGTGCCCACACCCGCCTGAACCGCGCCGGCGTAGCCTGGCAGATGCACGCGCCGCATCGTGGCTTCATCGATCTTACTGTCGCCCCGGTCCAGGGCGTAGTTGCCTTTGGCGTACCCGGTCCCAAACGTCGTCCCGCCGTCGGCGGCGAAGTGCTTGGCGCACGCCAGGATCGAAGTTCCGTCCGACAGATCGCGCCCCTGCAAACCCTCCACCGCCGCCGCACCCAGCTTTGCCACGAGCGCGGGATCCTGCGAGTACCCTTCGTAAGTGCGTCCCCATCGGAAATCCTGCGGAACGGCGACACATGGTCCAAAGGTCCAATCGATGGCCGAGGCGCGCACCTCCTCGGCGGTCGCGCGCGCCACCGCGCGCACGATCTTCGGATCGCGCGAGGCGCCCAGTCCAATGTTATGGGGAAAGATGGTCGCGCCCGGAACGTTGCCATTCCCATGCAGGGCATCCTCGCCATAGATGACGGGAATGCCCAGATGCGTGCTCAGAGACCGCGTCTGAAAGCCCTGAACCATCGTCGTCCAGCCCTTCAAATTGCGGTCCGCCTCAAGCGGCGGCCCCGACCCGCCGCCGCTCAGGATCGATCCGAGATGATACGTCTCAATATCGTTGACGTCCTTGAGGGAGTTGTGCTCCACCTGGATCATCTGCCCGATCTTCTCCTCCAGCGTCATCGTCGCCAAAAGCGCCTTCGCCCGCGCCGTCTGCCGCACAAACTGATCCTGGCCGGACTTCGCCGTCGCGGCAGTTGTCAGAGAGAGAAGGGCAAGCGAAGCAAGCACGGCGGCGTGAAAACGGAGAGAAGTGCGGGCGGTCATGAATGGGATATCCTTCGCGGGAGCATAATTTTACGGCGTCAAAAGCATAGACAACGTGGAACGGCAAAAGTTCACGAAAAAATTGCCTGATACCTGCCTCAGCGAATTACGATCCTACACGATGCACCGTGTCCGGCGAGAACGCGGAACAAATTTCAAGACCGAATAAAGTCCAGCAGCGCTTCAAAGTCGCCTCGGTCCGCCGCACGAAGAGCGTTGAGATATGTACGTCGTACAGTCCCATCGTACGTCAAGGAAGCGCCGGATCCCCAGGTAAATGGCTCCCGTTGGTTGAACGTAAGCAGCAAATCCGCCGCCATACGGGCGTGCCGCCCATTGCCGTTCGGAAATGGGTGGATCAAAACCAAGCGGTGATGGAAACGAGCAGCTAATTCGTCCCAAGGGTAAACACCGTTATCGATATGATACTGAGTATCTCCGCACAACGAAACGAGCTGTGTTGAGATGTATCGCCAATCGACGCCGATATTCATGTCACGCTGTCGGTATGCCCCCGCCCAGCGCCAGGTCAAATCGAACATGCGCCGATGCAGCAAACGCAATCCACTCTCGGAGAGCAGATCGCGTTTCAGTGTACGGCTGCGAACCGCCCACCGCGCCGCAGCAGCGATGTTGATCTGCTCAAACTCATTCAATTCCGCCTGAGTCGTCAAGTCGGGAATGAGGCCGGTCAGAATGTCGGGGTCAAGCGGCGTCGCGCCTTCGGGAGTCGTAAAGCTCACTGGGATCGCTCCTCAGTGAAATCGCGCCAGAGCTCTGGGCTGAGCGTTCGCACCAGCTCTGCGGCAAGTTCAGCGGCTTGGCGTTTGTCAAGCTCGGTCCCCATCCCTTGCTGCTCCAACGCCATGGTGTGAGCCACGCGGCCAACGAGACGCCGTGCAACATCTTCCGCGCGTTCCGTCACGAATGTTTCCAGCGATCGGCGCGGAACCATAGCGTAGACGAGCATACAATCCATGGCGTCCGCCGCGCGGCGCAGGCTTTGCAGAGTAATCGTTCCTTCCGCTTCGGATTTTTCCATTTTCGCCACGGATGGTTGACTGACGCCGATACGCACAGCCAGTTGCGCGGCGCTCATTCCCAACGCATCGCGAACATCGCGTATCCAGCCGCGACGCGGCTTTGGCAGCAGCCGCAGGTCGGCTTGTCCTGACAGTGCACGATCCAACTGACGCCGCCTTGTCGTTCGAGCAATTTTTGAAGTTCTCATAACAATTATATACCCTATAGGGTATATAATTGTTA